>NZZF01000062.1 GCA_002702385.1 Flavobacteriaceae bacterium
AAGCCTATTGCTTCTTTAAACTGGGAACACAAAATTAATAGTAAGACATCTTTATCTGCTACTGCATATGCTTCAGTTGGTAGAGGTGGAGGATCTGGAGATTTAGGAAGAATGGGGACTTACTTTAGTAGCTCAAGATTTAGAGATCCAAGAACTGGATATGTAATGTGGGATGAAATAGTTAAATCTAATGGCGGTGGAGTTGCTAATTTAAGTAATGGTAGAACTTTTTCAAATTCTTTAGACGCAACTACTGGACTATATATTGTTAATGATGAATACGGTCCAAGATCTATTAGAAGAAATGGTGTAATTCAAAGAAATTCTGTAAACTCTCATAACTGGTTTGGAGCAATTGGAAATTTAAATACTGAATTAGCGGATAATTTAAAATTTGATATTGGATTTGATTTCAGATCATATAAAGGACTGCATTATAGAAACTTAAGAGACAAATTAGGTTCGGATGGATATAGAGATTTCCAGTATGCAGATTTTCCTAATGGTAAATTAGCTACAGAAGAATACCAATGGCCTATAGGTGATGTGTGGAATGTGTTTGGAGACACTGATCAAGAAGAAAAAATCGATAGAAATAACAATGGAATTATTGATTATTTTGGTTTATACTTCCAATTAGAATATGCTCTTGACAATTTATCTGTATTTGTTCAAGGATCTGGATCAAGTAAAGGTTACCAAAGAGAAGAATTTTATTTGTATCAAACAGGAGATCCAATGCAATATTCTGAAAAAGTAAATATTTCTGGTGGAACAATTAAAGGTGGTGCAAACTATAACATAGATGCTAAAAGCAACATTTTTGCTAATGCAGGGTTTTTCTCAAAACAACCTAATTTAGGAGCCGTTTTCCAAAACTATGATCAAATTGCTACACCTGATGATGAACTTTTCAATGAAAAAATTGTTGGATTAGAATTTGGTTATGGTTATAGATCTAGTAATCTTGACTTTAATATAAACTTATATCAAACTACTTGGACAGATCGATTCCTTTTTGAAAATGTTACAATAAATGGTGAAAGAGGTGAAGCTAATTTCTCAGGTGTTAAACAAGTTCATACAGGAATTGAATTTGATGGAGTTTGGGATATGAGTCCTTTTGTTTCTCTTAGAGGTGCATTAACATTAGGTGATTATGCATATGGTGGAAATGTTACAGATGATGCAGTAACTACCAATCAATCTAATGTAAGTATTGGTTCTGCTACACTTTATCTTGATGACGCGAAGGTAGGTGATACAGCGCATACTACTGCATATGTAGACTTAACAATTAGACCAACTGATAGATTTAAATTCAATTTAGATTTGTTTCATGCAGCTAACTTGTATGGATCTATAAATGCTGAGGATTTTGACGAGCCTGGTGTAACTAATATGGAAATGCCTTCTTACAATTTGTTTGGTGCAGGTGCTTCTTATAGATTCCCAATGGGTGAAGATCAAGTTTATTTAAGATTAAATATTAATAACCTTTTTGATGAAGAATATTATCAAGAATCTGCTAACAACTATTTAGCAACTGATTCTACAACTAATTATAAAGGAATTAATGTTAGAAATAGAGTAATCCCTGGATGGGGAAGAACATGGAATTTAGGACTTACTTATAGATTCTAAAAATTCTATTTGATTTAAAAAACCCTCTTCGGAGGGTTTTTTTATTTCTTTCCTCCAACTACAATTACAAATTCACCTTTAACTTTTATGCTCTCAATTTGATTGAGTATATCTTTTAAGGTTCCTCTTGTTGTTGATTCGAAAATTTTAGATATTTCTTTTGTGACTGATGCTTGTCTCTCAGGTCCAAAAGTCATTAAAAAATCTGTGAGGGTTTTAACCAATTTATGAGGAGACTCATAAAAAATCATTGTTCTTTTTTCAAAGGATAATTCTTCCAAACGAGTTTTCCTTCCTTTTTTTATTGGTAAGAATCCTTCAAAAGTAAACCTTTCACTAGGCAGACCGCTGACTACCAAAGCAGGGATTAATGCGGTTGGACCTGGAAGACATTCTACCTCAATCTGATTATCAATACATTTTTTTACAATTAAATATCCAGGGTCTGAAATCCCTGGTGTTCCTGCATCTGAAAGTAAACCAATTTTTATCCCTTCCTTAATATCATTTATAATTTTTTCAACTAAAGAATGTTCATTAAACTTATGAAATGATTTAAGTGTTTTTTTAATTCCCAGATGATTTAAAAGTTTAATTGTTCTACGAGTATCTTCGCATAATATCAAGTCTGAATTTTTAATTGTTTCTATAGCTCTTTTAGTAATATCTTCTAAATTCCCAATTGGGCTTGGTATTAAAACTAACTTTGACATTAAAATTTATCTTTGTATTAAATTACAACAAAAATAAAGGAAATAAATAGTGGGAAGTATTGAGGTAATATGTGGGTCTATGTTTTCTGGAAAAACTGAAGAATTAATAAGACGTCTAAAAAGACTGGGCTATGCTAATAAAACTTTTAAAGTTTTTAAACCCGAGATAGATACTAGAAATAAGAAAAATTCTATTCAATCACATAGTAACATTGAAATTGAAGCACAAACTGTAAATAAAGCTGCTGAAATTTTAAAATATAAGGGAAGTTTTGATGTTATTGGAATAGATGAAGCTCAATTTTTTTCTAATGACATTGTTGAAGTTTGTAATACCTTAGCAGACAGTGGGGTTAGAGTTATTGTTGCTGGATTAGATATGGATTATTCTGGAAAACCTTTTGGGCCAATGCCTAATTTAATGGCAATTGCAGAAGAAGTAACAAAAGTTCATGCAGTATGTGCTGATACAGGACTGCCTGCTTTATATAGTTTTAGAAAACTAGAAAATGACGATGTTGTTATGCTTGGAAAAAAGAATGAATACGAGCCACTTTCAAGAAAAGCTTTTGTATCTAAAATGAAAAAAAAATAAGTTGAATAATAATACCTATCTAAAACTCAACTTAAACAATCTAGTAAATAACTTTTTATTTCTAAAAAGTAAAATTTCTAATACAACTAAATTTCTTGGTGTAGTTAAAGCTTTTGGGTATGGATCTGACTCAATTGAAATAGCAAGATGTTTAGAAAAGCACAAAATTGATTATTTAGCAGTAGCATATACCTCTGAAGCAATACAATTAAGAGAAAATGAGATTAAAATCCCAATATTAGTTCTACATCCTCAGATTGGAGATTTTAAAGACATATTCAAATATGATTTAGAACCAAATATCTATTCTTTTAAGATTTTGAATGAATTTATAAATTATATAAGCATAAATAACAACCAGCCAATACATTTAAAATTTAACACTGGTTTAAATAGGCTTGGATTTAAATATTCTGATATTAATAATCTTTGCGATATTATTATATCTAATAATCTCAATATTAAATACATATTTTCTCATTTAGGTGCTTCGGAAGATTTATTTGANATTAAATTCACTGAAAGTCAAATAAAATTGTTTGAAAAAATTTCAGAAGAAATAGAAAAAAAGTTAAATAGAGGAATTGATAAACATTTACTTAATACATCAGGTATCTTAAATTTTTCTGATTATCAATTTAATATGGTAAGAAGTGGNATNGGNCTTTATGGNTTTGGNAATGATTNTAATTANANNAGTNACTTAAAGCCCGTTGTAAGCTTAATTTCAACTATATCTCAAATTCATGAAATTAAAAAAGGAGAATCAGTAGGTTACAATAGAGGATTTATTGCAGATAAAAATACTAAAGTTGGAATAGTTCCCATAGGTCATGCTGATGGAATTTCTAGAAAGCTTGGAAATCGAAAGGGAAAATTAGTAGTTAATGATGTTCATTGTGATATNNTTGGAAATGTTTGTATGGATATGCTAATGATNGATATTAGCAGTGTGGATTGTAANGAAGGTGATNAAGTGATTGTCTTTGATGAAGAAANACAAACGGCTGAAGATTTTTCTAAATATTCAGATACAATCTCATATGAGNTTCTTACCTCAATTTCTCATAGAATAAGAAGAACTTACTGGTCAGATTAGTTTTAAATAAAACATTTTAATTTTATTATGATATAAATCATTTGATTTAAATTGATGATTTGATTTTTAATTAGATTTGCCCATAAATATTACTAAATGAAATTAGCTGTAGTTGGAATAACTGGGATGGTTGGTCAAGAAATGGTAACTGTTCTTGAAGAAATGAACTTTCAAATTGATGAATTTATACCAGTAGCTTCTGAAAGATCTATTGGAAAAAAGATTGAATATAATGGTTCAGAGTGTGAGGTTATTGGAATGGAAGATGCTGTTAAGTTAAAGCCAAATATTGCTATTTTNTCNGCTGGCGGAAGTGTTTCTCTANAATGGGCCCCCAAGTTTGCGGAAGTAGGAGCGACTGTTATTGACAATTCATCAGCTTGGAGGATGGATGAAACAAAAAAACTAATTATTCCTGAGATTAATGGTGATATTTTAACAAAAGAAGATAAAATAATAGCTAATCCAAACTGTTCAACTATTCAAATGTTGATGGCTTTATATCCTATTCAAAAAAAGTATGGTATAACTAGANTNGTTGTATCAACTTATCAGTCTATTACTGGNACTGGAATTAAGGCTGTGAATCAACTTGAAAGTGAGTATAAAGGTGAGTCTGTTGATATGGCTTATAATTATCAAATTCACCAAAATGCAATTCCTCATTGCGATGATTTTTTAGANAATGGNTATACAAAGGAAGAAATGAAATTAGTGAATGAAACTAATAAAATTTTTAACTCAGAGATATCTATAACTGCTACTGCTGTTAGAATCCCTGTTATGGGAGGTCATAGTGAATCTGTAAATATAACATTAGAAAACCCTTTTAATCTTANTGAATTAGTTGATGAACTAAAATCCTTTAATGGTTTAGAAGTTAAAGACGATCCAGCAAGTAATTTATATCCAATGCCTTTCTTTTCTAGAGGATCAAACAATGTTTATGTTGGTAGAATTAGAAAAGATTTTTCATGTGAAAACAGTCTTAATCTATGGGTAGTCGCTGATAATTTGAGAAAAGGTGCAGCTACTAATGCTGTTCAAATTGCAAAACTTATTGTTAAAAACAACCTTNTTTANCCTTTATAATCTTCCATAAATTTTGTGGTATAGACACCCTTTATATAATTAGGNTCATCCATTAATTTTCTATGAAATGAGATTGTAGTTTTAATGCCTTCAATAACAAATTCATCAAGTGCTCTTCTCATTTTATTAATAGCCTCATTCCTTTCGCGGTCTGTTGTAATAATTTTAGCAATCATTGAGTCGTAATGAGGTGAAATAGTATACCCACTATAAACATGAGTGTCAACTCTAACACCATGACCTCCAGGTAAATGAAGGTTTGTTATTTTTCCAGGTGATGGTCTAAAATCATTTTGAGGATCTTCAGCATTTATTCTACACTCAATAGAATGAAGTTTTGGATAATAATGATTTCCAGAAACTTTAATTCCAGCAGCAACTTTAATTTGTTCTTTTATCAAATCGTAATCAATTACTTGTTCCGTAATTGGATGCTCAACTTGAATTCTAGTATTCATCTCCATAAAATAAAAGTTTCTTTTATTATCCACTAAAAATTCAACGGTACCAACTCCTTCATAATTAATAAATTTAGCAGCCTTAACAGCGGCTTTACCCATTCTATCTCTTAATTTATCTGTCATAAATGGAGACGGTGTTTCCTCTGTTAATTTTTGATGTCTTCTTTGAATAGAACAGTCTCTTTCNGATAAGTGTGAAACATTTCCAAATTGATCTGCNATAATTTGAATTTCTATATGACGAGGCTCTTCAATTAGTTTTTCAATGTACATGTCATCATTACCAAAAGCTGCTGCTGCTTCTTGTTTAGCGCTATTCCAATTTTTTGAAAAATCNGACTTATTCCAAACTGCTCTCATTCCTTTTCCTCCTCCTCCAGCAGAAGCTTTAATCATTACTGGAAAACCAATATTATTNGAAATTTTAATAGCTTCTTCTTCTGACTCAATAGCACCTCCTGATCCAGGAATGGTAGGAACTTTTGCTTTATTCATAGTCGAAACTGCAGTAGCTTTATCTCCCATTTTCTCAATCATTTCAGGTGAGGGACCAATAAATTTTATTTTGTGTTCAGAACATATTTTTGAAAACTTAGCATTTTCAGATAGAAATCCATATCCAGGATGAATTGCATCAGCATTTGTTATCTCAGCAGCTGCAATAATGTTGGAGATTTTTAAATATGATTCAGAACTAGGTGCAGGACCAATACATACTGCCTCATCAGCAAACCTTACGTGTAAACTNTCTTCATCNGCCTTGGAATATACTGCAACAGTTTTAATACCCATTTCTTTACAAGTACGAATAACACGCATTGCAATTTCACCTCTGTTTGCAATTAGAATTTTTTTAAACATACTGGAAAATTAAGGCTCAACTAAAAAAAGTGGTTGATCAAATTCAACAGGTGTTGAATCATCAACAAGAACTTTTACTATTTTTCCTGAAATATCAGATTCAATCTCATTAAAAAGTTTCATTGCTTCAATAACACATAATGTTTGTCCTTCAGAAATTTGATCACCAATCTCAACAAAATTGTCTTTGTCAGGTGATGGTTTTCTATAAAAAGTACCAATAATAGGTGACTTTATAGTATGATAATTAGACTCATTGTTAGTATCATCTGTTTTATCTGATTCTACATGTTGTGGTTCTTGAGTAACTGGTTGTTGAACAACAGGTGCAGGTTGGACAGGTTGAATTTGTGAAACAACAGGTTGTTGAACAATTTGAGGTTGATCTGAATCGTTAGTGTTACCCTTAATATTGATTTTAATATTACTATTCTCAATATTGACCTCACTAACGCCAGTTCTAGCTACAAATTTGATTAATTGTTGGATTTGTTTAAAATTCATTATCAATGATTATATAGATCAGCAAAAATGATAAAAAAATGAATAAAAACACAAAAAAAACAACAAAAAATTAAAAAAAAACAATAAAAGAGACTTTATTTTTAGAAAAACTTCACAAAAACGGTAATAAAACCAAAATTAAGGCATTATTTATTAATAAAACGACTAAAAAAGGTTGTTTTTATGTTTTTTTTTATAAAAAATATACTTTTTTAAACAAAAATGATAAAAAATGATTTTTATTATATTAATTTTTAAATAAATATGAATTTATTTTACTAGAAATTATATTAAAGACTAAATATTTAACTAAAAAGATGAAAAATGTCATAAAACAGTAAATAATGAAGTAAAAACATAAAAAAAAGCCCAAAAAGGGCTTATATTTTAAAAAAAAGAATAAAAAATTGATGTTTTTACTCGGTTTCTTCTACAGAATCAATTAAAACTTTACCACGATAATAAAGCTTCCCTTCATGCCAATGAGCACGATGATATAAATGATCCTGACCAGTAGTTTTGTCTGTAGCTATTTGAGAAGCAGAAGCTTTATAGTGAGTTCTTCTTTTATCTCTTCTAGTTTTAGATATTTTTCTCTTTGGATGTGCCATGATTTACTTTTTTAATTCATTCAATTTATTCCAACGAGGGTCGAAATTAACACTTTTTTCTTTATTAATATCAAATTCTTTTAATCTATTTAATATTTCTGATTTAAGTGTACCATCCTCAATGCCAGGATGTACCAGTTTAATTGGCATAGACAACACTATCATCTCATAAAAGTATTGATCTAGATCAATTGAGTGAGATCCAAATGGAAGAATTAAAAGCTCGTCATTTGAATCATCAAAATATTCGCCAAAATTAACAACCAAATCTAAATTAGACACTAAATCGTAATCAAAGGGTTCATTTGAAATAGAACAATTAACATTTGCTTCTCCAGAACTTGAAAATTTTAGTTCAAGAATCGTTGGCTTTTTTATGAGCTGAATCTTTATTTTAAAATATCCAGAATTAAATTCGTTATAATTAAAACTGTTAAAGAAGTCGTCTTTAATAGAATAAGAAAATTCATGTAATCCGTCTTTTAATCCAGAAAATTTTAGAATATGTTTCTCGCTTCGCTTCATTAAATTAATTGAGCTTGCGAATATAATAAATTAAAATACTGTAAATTATTTTTTTAAAGATTTTGAATCTGAAATTTTAAGAGGATTAGAGTTGTCTTTATTAAATGACATTCTATTCTTAAGTATTTTTAAAGCAGAAAAAATTGCTGATCTGAAAGAAGAAGGATCTGCTTGGTTTTTTCCTGCAATATCATAGCCTGTACCATGGTCAGGCGAAGTTCTTACTACGTCCAACCCAGCAGTAAAATTTACTCCACTTCCAAAAGAAATAGTTTTAAAAGGGATAAGGCCTTGGTCATGATAAATTGCTAATATGGCATCATATAATTTGTATTGATTTGAACCAAAAAAACTATCACTTGGGAATGGGCCAAAAAGAAGATTTTCATTATTTGAAATTTCTTTAAGTGATGGAATTAAAAATTTTTGATCTTCATCTCCAATTATACCATCATCACCAGCATGTGGATTAATAGACAAAACAGCAATTTTAGGACTAGCAATTCCAAAGTCTACATTTAAAGATTTTTTTATTACTGAAAGTTTATTAGATAAAAGTTCTTTTGAAATTTGATTAACCACATTGCTAACTGGGATGTGTTCAGTTAGAAGTGCCACTTTTAAATCATCCGAAACCATGAACATCATAGCTTCACCAACAAAAGTTTTATTTAAAAAATCCGTATGACCCATAAAATTGAAATCACTGGTTATTATATTTTTTTTATTTATCGGACCTGTAACTAAAACGTCTATTTTATTTTCTTTTAAGCATTTGGATGCCTCTGTTAAAGAAACTCTTGAATGATCACCACCCTCTTTATTTACTTTACCATAATTTATCTCAAAGTTTTTATTTGTAATTTCTAAAACGTTTAATTTTTTTGAATTAGCTTTCTCAATCTTGTCAATTTTATTTAAATCAACATCAATATTAAGATGATTTAATTGATCTTGAATCAAGTTAAAATTTGAGAAAATGATTGGTGTGCCAAAAAAATACATTCTCTTATCGCTATAACATTTAAGAATAACCTCAATGCCAATACCATTTGGGTCACCAGTTGAAATCCCTATTAATGGCTTTGTTTTTGACATGTCTAATTTAATATTATGTATTTTTGAGCAACTAAAGATATAGAAATAAATGTTTACTGGAATTATAGAAAATATTGCATTGGTAAAAGAAATTAAAAAAGATGGAGATAATCTAATTTTTACATTTGAATCAGTCTTAAGCTCAGAGTTAAAAATCGATCAAAGCATTTCACATAATGGAATTTGTCTAACTGTTGTTGATATTATAGACAACACCTATTCAGTAGTAGCTATAAAAGAGACTGTGCTTAAAAGCTCAATTAAAAACTGGAAAGTTGGTGATAAAGTTAACCTAGAAAGAGCCATGAAAATTGGTAGCAGACTCGATGGACATATTGTTCAAGGTCATGTTGATCAAGTTGGTGTCTGTGAAAAAATTTCTGAAGAATTAGGGAGCTGGTACTTTACCTTTAAGTATGAAAAGTCTGATAATATCACTATTGAAAAAGGGTCTATTGCTATTAATGGAATCAGTTTAACAGTAGTTGATTCTCAAAAAAATAAATTTTCAGTTGCCATTATTCCATACACATATAATCATACTAATTTTAAAAACTTAAAAATTGGCGATACAGTTAACTTAGAGTTTGATATGGTTGGAAAATACATCTCTAAATTAGTAAATCAACAATCTTAATAATGCAAAAAAAGGTTTTAGCTTTAGCTGCAGCTACGCTAGCAACTACTATTTATGGCATAAATCATACTGTTGCCAAATCTGTAATGCCTGTTTATATTGGTTCCTTGGGATTTGTTTTGTTAAGAGTATTAGGAGCTACAATTTTGTTCTGGACGATTGGGCTTTTTTTCAAAAGTAAAAAAATAGAAAAAAAGGATAGATTAACAATTCTTAAGTGTGGTCTTTTTGGAATGGGGATTAATATAGCTGCCTTTATTGCAGGCTTAGACTATTCTACTCCAATTAATAGCTCTATATTAATAATCATTACGCCAATTTTTGTTGTTATTTTATCTTATTTCATATTTAAAAATAAAATCAATTTTTCTAAGATAACTGGGATTTTTTTAGGCTTTATTGGAGCTATGACTTTGATTTTAAATGCTGATACAAGTAGTTCGGTTGGCAGGAATATTCCATTAGGCAATTTCTTATTTATAGTAAATTGTCTCAGTTATGGATATTATTTAATTATCGTAAAACCTATGGCAGAAAAATATGATTTAATAACTTTATTTAAATGGCTTTTTTTAATAGGATTGATTTTTAATTTTCCTTTAGGAATTAATCAATTTTTAGAAGTTAACTGGAATAATTTACCATTATATGAAGCTATCTTACCTATGTTATATGTAGTAATATGTACAACATTTATGACTTATTTTTTAAACGGTTATGCGCTAACTAGATTAACATCAACTGAAGTAGCAGTTTTTATGTATCTACAACCTATAATTGGAGTAGCATTTGCTATATTTTCTAAGTCTGACACATTAAGTTTTACAATAATAATTGCATCTGTATTAATTTTTACAGGGTTATATCTAACTACCAAAAAAGATAAGCTATAGTTTCTGTTATACACCTATAAGCATCAAATAGAAATTTCATCAATAGAAGAAGTTTTAGCATTACCTAAAATCAGTACTCTATCATTTAAATTTTTACATATTAGCTGTCCCCCTTCCTTTGAAAGTTGTTTGGCAATCATTTCATCTTTTTTAAGAACTGTGCTCCAGTATGGAATTAAAGAACAATGAGATGATCCTGTAACCGGGTCTTCAAAATAAGTAGATTGAGGTGTGAAATATCTCGAAATAAAATCACAATCCTTTCCTTTAGAAGTTAAAATCACACCTCCAGGATCAATATTTATTTTATCAAAAATTTCTCTATCAATTTTAATATTTATTACATCCTTAATATTATTATAAACCAACACATAATCTCTAGATTTGAGGACTTTATCAGGCTTGATATTTAATGAATTATAAATTTCTTCAGGCAATTCAGATTCAACTGGTTTACGTTTAGGGAAATCTAATTGATATAAGTCATTAATGACATTTACAGATAATTCACCACTATTTGAATCAAACAATATTATTGTTGAATTAAAATTTAAGTGTTTATATATACAATGTGCAGTTGCCAATGTTGCATGGCCACACAAATCCATTTCTATGTCTGGAGTAAACCATCTTAAATGAAATTTAGATTTATTTTTCACAAAAAAAGCTGTTTCAGAAACGTTATTTTTTTTTGCAATTTTTAATAATATGTCATCACTTAACCAATTTTGTAAAGGGACTACACAGGCTGGATTCCCAATTAATTTACCTGAGTTAAAAGCATTTATTTTAAAATTTTTAAGAATCATTTAACATAATAAAATTAAACCATCTAATTAAATAACCATCATATTTATATAGACTAAAATTTATGTTATGAAAAAAATTATTCTTTTTACATGTATTATGTTTCTCGGAATTGACTGCTATTCTCAAAAAGAAGAAGGTAATGTTTGGAGAGAAGCTGCAAAGTATTTATTTGATGAAGGGTTTGACAGGGATGATCTTAGAAATACAATTGAACTTGTTAGAGAGATGTCAAAAGAGTTTTTTGAAAAAGGAAAATTTTCTAAAAAAAATGATAAAAAACTAAAGAAATCATTCTCTCAAGAACAAATCGATAAATTAAAAACTTTGTCTAAGAAGATGGCCAAACTCGTTGATTATAATAAGAAGGAAGAAGATGTTAACTCAAGGCCAAATAATGGAAATTTTTCAAGAGGAAATCGAGCTGGTCCTCCAAATGGAGCTGGAAATTTTTCAAGAGGAAATCGAGCTGGTCCTCCAAATGGAGCTGGAAATTTTTCAAGAGGAAATAGAAACTCCTCACAACAAAATTCACCTACTATGAATCCTGTTTTTGAAAGACTTATGATGTTTCTTAGAGAGGAAGGTATAACTAGAGAAAACATAAGGCCAGTTATGGAAGCAATTAGGGGTATTGGTCAGGAATATAGAGAAAGTGATGATAAGGAGAATTATGAACCTAATGAAAAATTTATAAAAAGGTTATATGACTCTGGCCTAAGCGAAGAATCAATTAATATAGTTATACAAATAGTTAAGGCAATTAGTTTAACTCGTGAATAATAAATAGTTACTAAGTTTTTTCTAAATTAATGGCTCAATTTATTTGAGCCATTTTTTTATGTCATTTAATAATTA
>NZZF01000063.1 GCA_002702385.1 Flavobacteriaceae bacterium
AAGGGAAGAGAACGTTTATCGTTTAGCAGAGGTGTCGGGTAATATCATCGATCAGTGTGTTGCCCAGGGGGTTCCTTTTGCCAGAGATTATGGAGGTTTGTTAGACAATCGCTCTTTTGGTGGAGTTTTGGTTTCTCGAACTTTCTATGCTAAAGGCCAAACAGGCCAACAACTGCTATTAGGAGCTTACTCAGCTATGAATAGACAAATAGCAAGAGGTAAAATAAAGATGTACAACCGTCACGAAATGATGGATTTAGTGCTTATAGACGGTAAAGCTAGAGGAATCATCGCGAAAAACTTGATAACAGGTGACCTTGAAAGACACTCGGCACATGCTGTAGTTATAGCTTCAGGAGGTTACGGCAATGTTTTTTATTTGTCCACAAATGCAATGGGTAGTAATGTTTCAGCAGCATGGAAAATACACAAAAAAGGAGCATATTTTGCTAACCCATGTTTCACACAAATTCATCCAACATGTATTCCTGTTTCAGGTGATTACCAATCTAAGTTAACTTTGATGTCTGAATCTTTGAGAAATGATGGTAGAATTTGGGTTCCAAAGAAAAAATCAGATGCACAAGCTATTAGAGAAGGAAAGCTTAAACCAACTCAAATACCAGAAGAAAACAGAGATTATTACCTAGAAAGAAGGTATCCGTCATTTGGAAATTTAGTGCCTAGAGATGTTGCTTCAAGAGCAGCTAAAGAGAGGTGCGATGCTGGGTTTGGGGTAAATAAAACAGGTGAAGCTGTCTATCTTGATTTTTCATCGGCAATAATTAGATACGGAAAAGAAAAAGCACTTTTAAAAGGAATAAATCAAGATGACGAGAATGCTGTTAAAAATTTAGGTAAAGAAGTCGTTAAAGCTAAATATGGAAACCTTTTCCAAATGTATGAGAAAATTGTAGATGAAAATCCATATGAAACTCCTATGATGATATATCCAGCTGTTCACTATACAATGGGTGGGGTATGGGTTGATTATAATCTCATGACAACAATTCCTGGATGTTTTGCTATTGGAGAAGCTAACTTTTCCGATCATGGTGCAAACAGACTTGGAGCATCTGCTTTGATGCAGGGACTTGGAGATGGATATTTTGTACTTCCTTATACAATAGGAGAATATTTATCAGACGATATTAAAACTGGAAAAATATCAACAGACTCTAAAGAGTTTGTAGATGCTGAAAAATCAATTGATAAAAAAATAGATTCATTGTTAAATACAAATGGATCAAAATCCGTTGATTATTTTCATAAAAAACTTGGAAAAATAATGTGGAATAAATGCGGAATGTCCAGAAATGAAAAAGATTTGAAAAATGCAATAAAAGAGATACAAGATCTTAGATCTTCCTTTTATAAAGATGTTATAATTCCTGGTGACAAAAATTCATTTAATGAGTCTTTGTGTAAAGCAATGAGGCTTGCTGATTTTTTAGAATTAGGAGAATTATTTGCAATGGATGCGCTTAAAAGGAATGAGTCATGTGGAGGGCAT
The DNA here is from genome assembly GCA_002702385.1 of Flavobacteriaceae bacterium. GTDB lineage: Bacteria > Bacteroidota > Bacteroidia > Flavobacteriales > Flavobacteriaceae > Eutrophosalina. The sequence goes on from NZZF01000063.1 coordinate 1,514, forward strand.
TTTAGAGAAGAATTTCAAACTAAAGAAGGAGAGGCTTTAAGGATAGATGATAAATTTTCTTTCGTTTCTGCATGGGAAAATAATGGTGAAATAAGTAAATCAAAGTTGCACAAGGAAAATCTAGAATTTTCAAATGTTGAATTAAAAAATAGATCATATAAATAATGAAGCTTTTTTTAAAAATATGGAGACAAAAAGATAATAAGTCAAATGGCTCAATTGTTAATTATGAGATTGATGAAATCTCACCTGACATGTCTTTCTTGGAAATGATGGATGTTTTAAATGAAAAAATAATTTCTGAGGGAGGAGACCCAGTAGCTTTTGATCATGATTGTAGAGAAGGTATTTGTGGGTCATGCTCAATGTTTATAAATGGGGAACCTCATGGGCCAGATAGATATGTTACAACATGTCAGCTTCATATGAGAAAATTTAAGGATGGAGATACNATATATATTGAGCCGTTTAGAGCAAAATCTTTNCCAGTAATTAAGGATTTNGTNGTAGANAGATCTTCATTTGATAGAATTCANCAAGCTGGAGGTTATATTTCAGTAAATACNTCAGGAAATCCACANGATGCTAATGCNATNCCAGTNGAAAAAGAAAGTGCNGATAAAGCTTTTGATGCTGCAACATGTATTGGATGCGGNGCATGTGTTGCTACATGTAAAAATTCTTCNGCAATGTTATTTGTTTCAGCAAAAGTTTCTCAATTTTCATATTTACCTCAAGGAAAAGTAGAAGCTACNGATAGNGTTTTGAANATGGTTAAACAGATGGATGAAGAAGGTTTTGGAAATTGTACTAANACAGGGGCTTGNCANNTTGAATGTCCNAAGGGAATTTCACTTGACTATATTNCTAGGATGAANAANGANTATTTAAANGCNAATNTAAAAAAATAAGAGTTAAATNCTTTCTCTTATTACCCAGTTTGCTCTNACTTTTATAGTATCATTATAATGAATAACTTCNTCAGGTTTANTTTTATTTAAGTAATCACCAGTATCCCATTTACCNTTATTATTTTTATCGTGAATTAATCTTAAATTATAATCNCCTGGCTTAATATTNTCAAAAACACAAGCTTCAAGGCTATTTAAAAGAGTTTTTGACATTACTATTTCTTCATTCATNTTAATTAAATCAACTATAATTGGTTTAAATGATATTCTTGATAAATTGACATANATATTACCATAGTCTGATCTTTTTTTNGTTGTGANTGAATAGTTNAGTGTATCNGTTGANTTTCCAAAAAAGTCAGTAATTCCATTNGGTAAAACNTCAATNGAATANTTGTCNTTAGGTAGAATTTCAAAATCAAAAACAATATCTATTTCATCTTTAATTTTACTTTTGAATGANTGAACAACAGANTCTTTATTTATGATTTTAATTTTTGTTGANTCAATTTTTAAAANNGGAACTGTNCTATTTAATATNAATTNATTACCNAGNTCAAANGAACTGTTTTCTTCNGAAAGAATTAATGTGTCTNTTTCATAATCTCTTTTTGGAAGTTTAAATAAATTAATCGAATCTTTATTTGANACATTAAANNTCANAGTATCATANTCAAAATCTCTNAACCAATAATGAATNGTATCTTTTTCTCTATCCTTAGTTATAGTACTATGAATATTACTAACATTTGATNTAATTTTTATAGAATCAATNTTNCCNCTAAAACCAAAACTTACTCTATTTGAAAATTCTTGAAATGGTTTAAATATTTTATATGAAGGATTTTCTTTAAAAAGATTTAAATNAAATAATTTNTCTGTTGGNAATGTAATGATTGAATCGTGATATGCAATTTTATCGTTTAGTGGATCAAAAATAAAATTATTATTTATGTCCTTTANAGCAATTAAATAATAGCTACCATTTTTAATATTTGTAAAATTAAAAAAGGTGCTATCTAATGTGCTTGCTACATATAAAGGTTTTTCTTTGAAAATAATTGAATCATTAAAANTTTCGNTTANNGGGTAAAGCATTGCAGTAACATAATCGTCTTTTTTNCTATTNTAAACCGTATTTATATTTCCCTTAAGTTCTAAGGAATCAATGTATGAACCTGTTGAAAAAACATATTTAAAGTAGGGNAATAAATTNCCCTCGTTATTATCTTTTANACTTTCTCCAAAATTGAAAACAAAAGTTGTATTTTCTTCTAATTCATCATTAATTTCAATATCAATAAATTTTGAAGCTCCNCCCTGTGGAAANATTGAATATTTAAATTTTTCAATTGGNGGTGATACAACTAGTTGGCTGCTTAATTTATCAAGTTTAANATACTCATCAAAATAGATTCTAATTTTTTTATCATCAAAAAAAGTTGAGTTATTTTCTGGTTGTGCTCTAGTAAATTTAGGTGGAATTTCATCTTTTTCACCCCCAACCGGAACACCTCTTTTAGCACAAGAAGAAAAGANANTAATANTAATCAGAAANAAATATTTTGATTTCATTAAGGATGCAAAGTAAAATTTTATTTTTAAATCAGGTAAGTGTTTAGNTACNAAAGTNCTATTTTTGTCATATGTCTGAAGAAAATTTCAAAAAAATAATATCTCACGCCAAAGAATATGGNTTTATTTTTCAATCAAGTGAAATTTATGATGGATTGAGTGCTGTATATGATTANGGTCAAAATGGAGTATTNCTNAAAAATAANATTAAGGANTATTGGTGGAAATCAATGGTTCAACTTCANGACAATATTGTTGGAATTGATNCTGCTATTTTTTCTCATCCTACTACTTGGAAGGCTAGTGGACATGTNGATGCATTTAATGANCCCTTAATCGATAATAAAGATTCAAAAAAAAGATATAGAGCTGATAATNTAATTGAAGATCANATTCAAAAAATTGAATCTAAAATTTTAAAAGAACAAAAAAAACAACANAAAAGATTTGGAGATAGTTTTGATGAAAAAACATTTCTTTCAACAAACCCTAAAGTTTTAAAATATAAGGCACAAATTGATGAAATACATGCAAGGTTTTCTAAAGCTTTAAATGATGATGATTTAAATGAGTTAAAAAAAATTATTGAGGATTGTGAAATAGTTTGTCCAATTTCTGGNACNAAAAANTGGACTGACGTTAAGCANTTCAATTTAATGTTCAAAACNCAACTTGGAGCTANNGAAGGTAACTCNANAGATNTATTCTTAAGGCCTGAGACNGCTCAAGGTATTTTTCTTAATTATTTAAANGTTCAAAAAACTGGAAGGATGAAAATTCCNTTTGGAATTGCGCAAATTGGTAAAGCATTTAGAAANGAAATTGTNGCTAGACAATTCATATTCAGAATGAGAGAATTTGAACAAATGGANATGCANTTTTTCATTAAACCAGGTACTCAAAAAGAGTGGTATGAACATTGGAAAAANACGAGANTAAATTGGCATNTATCTTTAGGAATTGATAAAAATTCATATAGATTTCATGATCATGAAAAANTAGCTCATTACGCTGATGCAGCATGNGACATNGAGTTTAATTTTCCTTTTGGCTTTAAAGAACTTGAAGGAATTCATTCAAGAACTGANTTCGACTTATCTAANCATGAAAAATATTCAACAAANCAAATTAAATATTTTGATCCAGTTGATAATGCTAAATTTACACCNTATGTNTTAGAAACATCTATTGGNCTTGACAGAATGTTTTTAGCTGTTTTTTCTTCATCTTTAATTACGGAANATTTGGATGATAATNCACAGAGGNTTCTACTAAAAATNCCTAANATANTAGCTCCNTACAAAATCGCTTTTTTNCCATTAATAAAAAAAGATGGATTACCAGAAATAGCAAAAGAAATACAAGAAAAATTAAAACTTAAGTTCAATACAATTTATGATGAAAAAGATGCAGTTGGNAGAAGNTANCGAAGACAAGATGCTATTGGAACACCNTATTGTNTAACAGTTGATCATCAAACNNTAGAAGACAATTCTGTTACNATAAGACANAGAGATACCATGAAGCAAGAAAGAATTAGTATTGATAAATTAGAAAAATTTTTAAGNTCATCTCTTGATATNAATAATTGGCTATTAAATAGTGCTTAATATAGTTTCATATAACATAAATGGCATAAGAGCNGCATTAAGAAAAGATTTTCTNGGCTGGTTAAAANTTTTTAATCCTGATATAGTTTGTTTACAAGAAATAAAAGCTAATNNAGATCAATTTGATNNCTCTGTATTTGATGAATTAGGTTATTATAATTACTGGTTTTCAGCNCAAAAAAAAGGATATAGTGGTGTTGGTATTTTATCTAAAATTAAACCTAATAANATTGAATATGGTACAGGNATTNATTATATGGATTTTGAGGGAAGAAATTTGAGANTAGATTTTGATAAATTTTCTTTAATGAGTTTNTATTTACCCTCAGGAACTAANATTGANAGATTAGGNTTTAAATTTAAATANATGGATGATTTTTTTGAATATATNAAAAAATTAAAAANATCAATTCCAAATCTTATTATTGCTGGGGATTATAATATTTGCCATAAAGCAATTGACATTCATGATCCCATTAGAAACGCTAAAGTATCTGGTTTTTTACCNGAAGAGAGAGAATGGNTAGANAGGTTNATTANTGACGGNTTTATNGATACTTATAGATATTTNAATTCATCTCCACATAAATATTCCTGGTGGAGCTATAGAGCTAACTCAAGAGCAAATAATAANGGTTGGAGNATTGATTATTTATTGGCTTCTGATAGNATTAAAGATAGTATNAAAGAATCCTATATATCATCTAATGTTTTTCATTCTGATCATTGTCCAATNGGAGTNAAAATTAAAATATGATGGAGTANAATATCTTACCAAANTCAAATATTAAAGTCAGTAAAATTTGTTTAGGNACNATGACGTGGGGTAGACAAAATAATCAACAAGAAGCCTTNGANCAAATGNACTATTCAATTGATNAAGGAGTTAATTTTTTTGATACTGCAGAATTATATCCTGTACCAGCAACCCCAGATAAGTATGCTATAACTGAAGAAATAATTGGAAATTGGTTTCAACAATCAAAAAAAAGAGANAAAATTATACTTGCAACAAAAATAGCAGGACCAGGNGANTACACTGCACATATTAGAAAAACTGGATNTAANGGNAATTCTATANAAAATGCATTAGATGGAAGTTTAAAAAGATTNAAGACNGATTATNTTGATTTATACCAATTACATTGGCCTGAAAGAATNACAAACACTTTTGGTAATCGAAACTACCAATATTTTAATGATTCATGGGAAGATAATTTTGAATTCATTTTAGAAAAACTTAAAGAATTAATTAAAATTGGAAAAATTAGACACATAGGNCTTTCNAATGAGAACCCTTGGGGTATTATGAAGTTTNTNGANTATTCTAAACAAGANNTNCCTAAAATGATNACTGTTCAAAATCCATATTCTTTATTAAATAGATTATTNGAAGTTGGAAGCTCNGAAATTTGTAAAAGAGAAAATGTTGGATTACTTGCTTATTCACCTTTNGGATTCGGTATTTTAACTGGTAAATATTTTAATGGTAAAATGCCGAAAAATAGTAGACTTGATTTATTTCCAACATTAAAAAGATACAGTAACGAAAATTCTATTAAAGCAGCTAAATTATATGAGGAAGTTGCAAAGAAGCATAATATATCGCTAACCCACCTATCACTATCATTTGTTAATGACCGTCCTTTTGTTACAAGTAATATAATTGGTGCTACTAACTTAGAGCAATTAAAAGAAAATATTGAAAGCATTAATATTAAATTGTCAGATGAAATTATTTCAGAATTAAATTCAATAAATAATAAAATCCCTAATCCTTCTCCTTAAAAATTTGCTTTACTAATTGATTAAGGTTTTTAAGTTTTAAAATCTTAATTGTTTTTGGACTGTATCCAATTTTAGAATTATGTGATACAATAATCTTATCATATCCAAGTCGTTCTGCCTCCGAAATCCTTTTGTCTATATTACTAACCCCTCTTAGTTCACCTGAAAGATCAATTTCTGCACATAAACATGTATCACTGTCAATACTAATATTGATATTTGAAGATAAAATTGCTGAAACTACCGCTAAATCAATAGCAGTATCTTCGATTTTAATTCCCCCTGTGATATTAACAAATACGTCTTTAACACCAATTTTAAATCCTGCCTTTTTTTCAAGAATTGCTAAAAGCATATTTAATCTTTTGGAATTAAAACCATTTGAAATTCTTTGAGGGGTACCATATACTGCACTGCTTACTAAAGCTTGAACTTCAATCATAATGGACCTATCTCCATCTAAGGTGACGGCAATAGATGAACCAGGTTCAGCAATATCTTTTTTTGATATAAAAAATTCGCTAGGATTTAATACTGTTTGTAAGCCTTTTTCATCCATTTGATAAATACCAATTTCATTTGTAGATCCAAATCTATTTTTTTTTGATCTTAGGATTCTGAATTGATGTTGTTTATCACCTTCAAAATGTAAAACAACATCAACCATATGTTCAAGTATTTTTGGTCCAGCTATATTACCATCCTTAGTTATATGGCCAACAATTAATATTGGAATTCCAATATTTTTAGCAAGCTTAATTAATATACTTGCGCATTCTTTGATTTGAGTTGTACTACCTTGACTATTATCAAATAAATCTGTTTGTATTGTTTGTATAGAATCAATTATTATAATATCAGGTCTTACATTTTCTACATTTTTTAAAATTAACTCTAAATTAGTTTCTGTTAATACAAAACAATTTTTTGGGTTTTTTGATATTCTTTTAGCCCTTAACTTTAACTGTTCAGCACTTTCTTCTCCTGAAACATAAAGAATTTTTTCTTTAGAATTTATTGAGTTTTGTAATAATATGGTTGATTTTCCTATTCCAGGTTCCCCAGATATCAAAACAACAGAACCTTTCACTAATCCTCCACCTAAAACTCTATTAAATTCATTGTCATCAAATATTATTCTTTCTTTTTCTAGGGATTCGATCTCATTAATTTCCTTTACTTTATTTTCTTTTGATATTAATTTGTTTGATTGTTGTTTTCTTATAACTTCTTCTTTAATAGTATTCCATTCCCCACACTGTGAACATTGACCCATCCATTTTGGAAAATTTGCTCCACAATTAATACAACTATATGTTTTTTTTATTTTAGAAGACATTAAGTAATTGAGTTGTTTTTTGTTGGAAAAATTATTGTAGGTCTAAATTTATCGGCATCCTCAAAATCAATTAGGGCATATGAAATGATTATTATTTTATCACCCTTTTGTACTTTTCTTGCAGCTGGACCATTTAATGTGATTTCTCCACTATCTTTTTCACCTTTAATTACATACGTATTTAATCTCTCACCATTATTAATATTCACAACTTGAACTTTTTCACCAATTTTAATATTTGAAGCTTTCATTAATGTTTCATCAATGGTAATACTTCCGATATAATTTAAGTCTGCTCCAGTGACAGTAACTCCATGAATTTTAGATTTTAGTACCTCAATTTTCATTTCTTTAAATATAATTATTAAAGTTCCATATTATCAATTAACCTAACACCATCTACTTTTACACAGATAAATGCTCTAATTTTTTGTTTTTTAACTAGAATATCAATTTTTTCTAAAAATTCAGAGTCTCTTATCTCAAAATACTCTAATTCGAAAGATGAAATAGCATTTAGTTTATTAATAATATGTTCTTTTATTTTATTAATGTCTTTTTCTCTGATATGCTTCTTAGCAAAAACTAACATATCATAAATTAGACCACATTTTTTATAGATTTTTTTATTCAATAATTTATTTCTTGAACTTATTGCAAGTCCATTTTTTTCTCTGACAGTATTGCAAATAACTAAATTAATTTTAGGAAATTTTTTAGAAATTAAATGTTTAATAATTAATACCTGTTGAAAATCTTTTTCTCCAAAAAAAGTAAAATCTGGTTCAAAAATTTCAAATAGTTTTGCTACAATAGTAGCAACTCCATTGAAGTGATTGGGCCTATAATTTCCCTCCATAACTTTATCTAAATTTCCAAAATCGAAATTTTCAAATACAATATTATTATTGTAAATCTCATCACTTGTTGGATTGAAAACAAAAATATTTTCTGAAATCTCTTTTATCTTTGAAATATCTTTTTTTATGGATTTCGGATAGTTTTTAAAGTCATTTAAATCATTAAATTGAGTTGGGTTTACAAAAATAGATAACCAAACAAATTCAGATTTTTTTAAAGCTTCTTTTATCAAAAAAGTATGACCTTCATGCAAAGCACCCATTGTAGGAATAAGACAGATTTTATTTCCTCTTTTTTTTTGATTTGCAACTATATTTTTAACTTTTTTAATGTTTTTCTCGACAATCATTAAGAAAACTTTAACAGCAAGCAAACTTAATACTTTACTGTTAATCTTATATAATTTTTGTAATTTTGTAGACCTTGTAGAAACTTGGATTTATGAAAGGAAAAAAAATATTATTTATTTCATCGGAGGTTGTCCCATATATGCCTCAGTCAGAAATTTCCACATTAACATATAATTTACCTAAACTTGTTAATGAAAATGGAGGTCAAACTAGAATCTTCATTCCTAAATATGGTAATATTAACGAAAGGAGACATCAATTACATGAAGTTATAAGGCTTTCGGGAATTAACCTTATTATTGATGACATGGATATGCCTTTAATAATTAAAGTAGCTTCAATCCCTAAAGAGAGAATGCAGGTTTATTTTATTGATAGTGAAGACTATTTCAAGGGTAGATCAGGATATTCAAAGGATGAGAATAGCAAACTATATAAAGATAATGATGAAAGATCAATATTTTTTTCAAAGGGTGTTATTGAAACAATTAAAAAGCTTAATTGGGCTCCAGATTTAATTCATGTTCATGGTTGGATAGCTTCATTACTACCGCTTTACATGAAATATTATTATAAAGACGACCCAATCTTTGATGGTACTAAAGTTATTGTCTCACTCTATGAAAATGCATTAGAAGGCAAAATGGATAAAAATTTTACAAAAAAAAATTAAATATGATGAAATTGACGAGTCTAATTTGACCCTTTTAGATGAATCAACATATCAAAATTTATATAAAATTGCATTAACGTACGCTGATGGTGCAATTCTAACATCAGATTTAAAGGATAAATTTTCTGATGTACTTAAAAATATAGATATTCCAATTCTAGAATGTCCTTTTTCTAGTGAAGATTATAAAGAAAAGTATTCAGAGTTTTATAATAGTTTTTTATTAAATGAAGATTAACACCAAAAGTACATTTATATTAGTAGCTCTTATCTCAATTTTTTCTTGTACTAAAGATTACAATACAATTGGTACTGATATTCTAAAATCTGATACATTTGATACAAATATTGAGCTTGTACCGGTTTATGCAACACAAAAATTTGTTCCTCCATTTAAATCAAATAATCTTGAATCTTATCAACTAGGACAGATTAATGATAATATTTTTGGTAAATCTGAAGCTACTTTCGTTACTCAACTGAATCTTTCAGAGTTTGACCCAATTTTTGGAAAATGGGATTCAGAGAGAGAAATTAAAGGAAATCCTGATAATGTTGCTGTAATAAAAGAAAATGAGTCTATTAGCGAAGTTTTTTTAGAAATCCCTTTTTTCAATAATACTTATGATAATGATGGAGACGGAGTTATAGATATATATGATGTTGACGATAACGATATATATAGTGATAGTGATGGAGATGGTCTTTCTGACATAGCAGAAAAAGCAAATGGTTCAGATCCTCTAAACCCTGATACGGATGGTGATGGGATTGGTGATGCTGATGATACTGAAACTGAAAACCCAAATGAAGGAGCAACTGTTTATGATGTTGATTCATTAATTGGAAATAGAGATGCAAGTTTTAAAATAAAGGTTCAAGAGTTAGATTATTTCTTAAGAAATTATGATCCATCTGATAATTTTGAATCTCTTCAAAAATATTATTCAGACGACTACTTTATTCAAAATTTTGCTGGTCAAATTTTGTTCGATGATGCTGTTGAAATTAACACTAATGAAGTTGTAATATACAGGGAAGATGACCCAGATACAGATGATATTGATGAATCTACAATTGTCAAAGAACGATTATCACCTAGACTAAGAATCCCTCTTGAAAATACATTTTTTCAAACAAAAATTATTGATAATGAAGGAAGTGATGATCTTTTAAATAGAGATAATTTTAATCTTTTCCTGAAAGGGTTAATGATTAGTGCTTATAATTTTTCTGATGATTTAATGCTAATTCTGGATTATGCTAACGCAAAAATTAAGATTAATTATGAATATGATGAATACGATACTAATGATACAGCAGATGACACTTCTGATGATACAATAGAAAAGAAAAAATCTGTTTTTGAAATTAATTTACAAGGCAATCAAATTAATATTATTAATAAAGAAAATTATAGTCAAGAAATAGTTGAAAATGTTAATTCAACTGAAAATTTAAGTAGAGCATATTTGAAGGGTGGTCAAGGAATTATTTTAGAACTAGATTTATTCACTGATAACAATGGCATGAATGTTCTTGATGAAATTCGATCAAAAGGTTGGTTAATTAATGAAGCTAATCTAACAATGTATGTTGATCAAGACATGATTAGTTCATATGGAGGACTAATCGAACCTTTTAGAGTTTATTTATATGATATTGAAGGTAAAACTCCTCTAGTAGATTATTTTATTGATAATTCAACTGGTCAGAAACAATCTGAACAAAAAATTATTCACAGTGGAATGTTAGAATACGATGAAGATAATAAGGGTTTAAAATATAAGATTAGAATTTCAGAGCACATAAAAAATATAGTAAGAAATGACTCTACATCTACTAAATTAGGCTTAGCAGTTACATCAAGTATTGCAAATTCTTTGAATACAGATGTTAAAATTACTGATCAGATTAAATTTATCCCCGCTTCTACAGCAATTAATCCTTTAGGAACTGTAATCTATGGTCCAAATCCTGAACCTCAAAATTTTGATAAAAGATTAAGATTAGAACTATTTTACACAGAAATTAATAATTAATTTTTTAAAAAATTAATTAATATTCCTCTTTTAACTTTTGAAAAAACAGACATTATAGTCAGTTCTGTTAATATTGAAATATAAATAAGAGAAACCAATAAAACTTCCTTAAAACCACTGTAATGTTTATGAACGTATTTAATTTTTGAAACTAAAACCTCAGTCTTAGATTTTATTTTTGTTTGATGGTTAATTCTTGAGGATAATCCATGAAAGTGATAGCAAAATATTTCATTTAACATTATTGTTTTCATATTGTTTTCTTTGGCTCTTTTGCAAAGGTCCATATCTTCATAATACATCCAAAATCTTTCATCCCATTTGCCAATTTTATGAAATTTATC
>NZZF01000064.1 GCA_002702385.1 Flavobacteriaceae bacterium
AACTCCCCATTCTTCAGCACTATGCTCCCAATCTCCGTCAAACCACCATAAATCAGGATTAAATTTTTCTGATAATTCTCCAAGTTGTGAAAACATATAAGATTGAAATTTAATCCATCTTTCAGGCTCATTCTCTATATTATATCTCCTAATATTTGTTGTATGATGGGTATAATCAGAATATGACCAGTCTGGAAGTGAAAAATATAATCCTAATTTCAAGCCTTGTTTATTTACAGCTTTGACAAATGGACTTAGCACATCTTTTTTCGCAATGGAATTTGAAAATGAATTAATTCCTCCACTTTTTGAATTCCATAAAGCAAAACCATCGTGATGTTTAGAAGTAATAACTGTGTATTTTGCTCCACTTTCTTTAATAAGTTTAGCCCATTGATTGGGGTTATATTTTTCGGCACTAAATCCATCTAACTGTTTCATATAATCATCATACGAAATATATTCATTAAAAAATGACCATGATTCGCTTATGCCATTAACAGAGTAAATCCCCCAATGAATGAAAATTCCAAGCTTAGCATCTTCAAACCAATCCATTTTACTTTCATAGTCATTATTCTGAGAAAGAGAAATTGATGAAAAAAATATCAAAAAAATTGAAAGAACTATTCTCATTTATAATTATTAAATTAACATTACTTACGAATAAATTTATGTATTAGTAAGTTTAATTCAAAACATAAACAATGGATAGAGTAAAAACAATTGACGCATTAAGAGCTCTAACTATGTTTTTTATGATCTTCGTTAATGACTTTTGGACTTTAAAAAATATTCCTGAATGGTTAAAACATACAACTGCTGAAGTTGATGGCATGGGGTTTTCAGATATAATATTTCCACTTTTTTTATTTATAGTTGGATTATCAATTCCTCTTTCAATAAATGTAAGAATCAATAATGGAGATGAAAACAGAAAAATTTTTAAGCATATAATTCAAAGATCTTTTGCATTAATTGTTATGGGTGTATTTATGGTTAATTATGAATCAGCTAGTGAATATGGAATGATAATTAGCAAATATACATGGGAGATAATTATGGCAATATCTATCTTTTTGATTTGGGTTAATTATAAAAAAATTCCATACTTAAATAATAAAGTAGAGTATTTTCTAAAATTTACAGGCACTCTACTCTTAATATTTATTGCAGCTATATACGAAGGGTCTCATTCTGGTGAAACAACATGGATGAGAACGAGCTGGTGGGGAATTTTAGGTTTAATTGGTTGGGCTTATCTCTTTAACGGTTTGGTTTATCTTTTATTAAGAAATAAAATAAAATTTCTGTTCATTATTTTCTTGACTTTAATGTTTATGAATGTTCAAGAAAATAATTTTTTTGAGGGAATTCCTGCCTTTAAAGTAATAGTTGGAGCTTCAAATCATTTGTTTGTTCTTTCAGGTGTTTTAACCTCAATATTTTTTGTCAAATATTTTAAAGAACAACAAGAAAATCTATTCCTTAAAATTTTATTTGGTTGTTCAATTATATTTTTGGTTTATGGTTTTTTAATTCGTCCATCGTTTCATATTTCTAAGATTTATGGATCTCCCTCATGGGTTGCTATATGTACCGCAATAAATTTGTTTTCATTTATCATCTTATTTTTATTAGTTGAAAAAACAAACTTTAATAAGTTTCTCAAACCCATTAAAGCAGCTGGAACCTCAACATTAACATGTTATCTAATCCCTTATTTATTATATCCAATATTAGTCTTAATGAATTTTTCATGGCCTGAATGGATGATAGTAGGAAATGTAGGTTTGGTTAAATCTTTATTGTTTTCTTTTTCAATTATCGTTTTTGTCAGAATTTTAGAAAAAAATAATTTAAAACTTAAAGTTTAGTTTTTTAACAAAGAAAATTTAAAAGTTGTCATAGAGCTAAATTTATTACCAGGCTCTAAAACTGTTGAAGGAAAATTTTGTGTATTTGGTGAATTTGGAAAAAATTGAGTCTCTAAACAAAAGCCAGATCTCTTAACATATTTCATTCCTTTTTTTGAACCTAAAGATCCGTCTAAAAAATTTCCTATATATAATTGAACACCTGGTAAATCTGTAAAGACCTCCATATTAATCATTGACTCCGTACTTTGAGCCTCACCAATTTTTCTCAATTCTTTATTATAATTATTTAGCACCCAACAATGGTCGTATCCATTTCCTAATGATAACTGATTGTCAATTTGACTTAAATCTCTTCCGATTTTTTTTCTCTTTCTAAAATCAAATGGGGTGCCTTCAACATTTTTAATTTCACCTGTTGGAATTATTTTCTCATTAACTGGTAAAAATGAATCGGCATCAAGTTCTAATTCATGATCAAGAATATCTCCAGAACTTTCACCTGATAAATTAAAATATGTATGTTGAGTTAAATTAATTACTGTTGTTCTATCCGTTTCAGCTTCATATTTAACGCTAAGTTCATTATCATTTGAGAGAGTATATGTTACATAAATATTTAAATTTCCTGGATAACCCTCTTCCATATCTTTTGATAAATAATTTAATCTTATTGAACGTTTATTTTCAGAATCATAAGAGACTACTTCCCAATTAACCTTATCAAATCCTTTTATACCACCATGTAGAGAAGCTCCATTATTATTAACTGCCAGGTTATACTCAACATTATTTAATATAAATTTTCCATCATCAATTCTGTTTGCATATCTTCCTACAATTGCTCCAAAATATGGATGTTTATTTAAATAGGGTTCCAGATTATCAAACCCTAATGCTACGTCAATTAGATTATTATTTTTATCAGGCACTTTAATACTTGTGATAATTCCACCATATGTAATTACTTCAACCTCACAATCATTATTTTTTAAAAGATACTTGTAGACCTGTTCACCATTTTCTAATTTTCCAAAAACCACAATATTTTCTTTAATGTTTAAACATGAATTTAAAGTTAAAATTGAAACAAATAAAAACGATAAAGTAAATTTTAATCCTTTTCTCATAAGTTAGGTCCAACATTTGTAATAAATTTAAAAAAATAACATGAAAGGCTATTTTACATTATTCTTATTATTCTTTTCTCTTTTGAATTTTAGTCAAGAAAAAATCAAAGCATACATTGATTGCAGATGTGATGAAAATTATTTAAAACAAGAAACTTCTTTTTTAGAATATGTTAGAGATCAAGATTTAGCAGACGTTGAAATATTTATTAGAGATGAAAGAAATCCAACTGGATCTCGTTCATTTGAAATAACAATTGATGGTAATAATAGCTTGAAGGATATTAGTTCTAGTGCTACAGCTGTAGGATATTCAAATGATACCTCCAGTACTTTAAGGGATAAATTACTTAATAAATTAAAAGTAGCATTAGTTCCTTTTTTAGAAAAAGCCAATTATAATTTAAAACTTAATATTGAATCTAACTTTGAGAATTCTACTTCTTTAGATGATAAGTGGAAAAACTGGGTTTTTGAATTATCAGGATCATACAATAATGATAAGGAAGAAAGTAGAAAAACTAACAGATATGAAGTTGAATTTGAAATTGATAAACTTACAGAAGACTGGAGGATTGGTATGGAAATTAGTCGAAATGAATCTAATAGAAAGTTTTACAGCGATGATAATGAATACACTAGTAATAGAAAAACTACAAGTTTTAGAGGAAGAGTAGTTAGAAGTATTTCAGATCATTTTTCAGCTGGTGTATTTTTTGGAGCATATCAAAACACTTATGAAAATATCGATTTTAACAGGTACTTAGCACCAGCAATTGAATATAGTTTATATCCATATAAGGATGTTTTAAGCAAAGAAATTACTCTTGCCTACAGAATTGGTACTGGGAAAAGAAATTACATTGAGGAAACCATATATGGTTATACTGAACAAAAGTTAACATCTCAAACATTGAGTTTAAATATCAGATTTAGGCAAAAGTGGGGAAATATAAGCTCTTATATTAATGGAACACAATTTTTAAATGATGGCACAAAAAAAAGATTTTCACTAAGAAGTGATCTAGATATAAGAGTTTTTGAAGGTTTGGCTGTAAGACTTTCAGGAAATATTAATTTAATTAGAGAACAATACAGTTTAGCTGCTGGAAATACCTCAGTTGAAGATCTTTTACTCCAACAAAGACAAATAGCAACAGATTACAGAACTAATTTCTCAATTGGGTTAAGCTATACTTTTGGATCGATATACAATAGTATCATAAATACTAGATTATGATTTTTAGAAAACTGATTCTATTATTTTTTATTCAAATTTCTTTTGCTCAAGTAATTGATAAAAATTTAATTAAAGATTCAGTTAAAAGTGAAATTAATGAGACTGAGCCAGGGGTAATTTTAAACTTATTCTCTGAAAAAAACAATCTAAATTTTTCTTATGCCTATGGTATAAATGATTTAAAAACAGTAAACTTTCTTGAAAATGATTCACAGTTCAGAATAGCTAGTGTCACTAAAACTTTTGTTGCAGCATCCGTTTTAAGGTTGTGGGAAGAAAAAAAATTAGACCTTGATGATCCAATCTCTTATTATATTGATAGAAATATTTATGACTATCTTATTGATGGAGGTTATAATCCTGAAATTATAACAGTTAGAAATTTATTAAATCATTCAGCTGGTTTATTCGATCATACAACTCATCCCAATTTTTTTAAAAAATTATTTGAAAATCCTTCTTATAAGTGGACAAGAGAATCTCAGATCAAAGCGTGTGTTGATTGGGGGAAGCCTATTGGTTTGCCTGGTCAACAAATGAAGTATTCTGATACAGGATATGTGATACTGGGAGGTATCATTGAAAAATTATATGGAAAAAATCTTGACAAATCTATAAGTGAATTATTAAAATTTAATGAATTAAATATAAGAGATACATGGTTTGAGGATGATAGAAATGACAAGAGAATTCATCAATATTTTAGAAATGGAACTGATGCTTACAATTTTGATAAGTCCATGGATTATTTTGGAGGCGGTGGGTTGATTTCTACTGCTAGTGATATTTCTAAATTTTTCTATTTATTATTTAATAATAAAGTATTTAAATCCCCTAGAACACTTGATGAAATGCTAAAAAAATACTCATACTCCACTCCATCTCAAATGGACTACTCATTGGGGATTTGGGAAATAAATATTGATGATATAAAACTTTATACCCACAGTGGTTTTTGGGGAACTCAAGTTGTTTATAGTCCAAAGTATAATTTAAGTATAAGCGCCAACTATAGTAAAGGTTGGAGGGGAGGAATGAATGCCCCAATCATAAAAAAAGTTCTTAAATTGATGAAATGAAAAAATTCCTATTACAGATTTCTATTGCATTGATACTATTTTCTTGTGATAAGAACATAAACATGGACAAAAAAGTTTATGAAAATGCAAAAAAACATTTATCTCAAAACTTAAATAAATATTTAAAAAGTATCGTTTCTTCTCAATCATGGGGGGATAACTCCTTAACATACAGAATTAAAAATGATACTATTTTTAAAACATATAAAATAGATCTTGAAACTCTAGAAGTGAATGAAACTGATAAAAATCAAAGTAGAAGAAATAGAGGGAATTGGAATGAATACTTGTCGCCAGATGGAAATTATGGAGCTTATGTCAATAATCATAATTTATGGATTAGAAATACTGAAACCGGAAATAGAATTCAGTTGACATATGATGGTTTTGAGGATTATGGNTATGNNACNAATAANGCTGGATGGATAAAAAATGANNGNCCAGTTNTNAAATGGTCNCCNGANTCTAAAANNATANCAACNTTTAGACAAGATGCGCGGGGAGTTGGAGAAATGTACTTAGCNACAACAAATGTAGGTCATCCAAAACTTGAAAAATGGAAATATACATTACCTGGTGATGAAAAAATATTTGAAATTGAAAGAANTTTTATTGATGTCANTTCTGGAAAAATTACACCTTTTAAAATGGGNAGNGATTTCCAAAGATCTACAACTACTGATCATATTGCGGATTGGGATGGAACTTTGTTAGATGCTNATTTTAGNAAGGACAGNAGAAAACTTGCATTTATTTCATCTACAAGAGATCATAAAGAAGCTCATCTTCAAGTAGCCGANGTAAGAANAGGTAATATAAAATCAATTTATAAAGAAATTACTAAAACTTATTATGAGTCTGGAGTTAGTGGAGAAAATTGGAGAGTATTTTTTGACACTAATGAATTCTTATGGTACTCTGAAAAAGATAATTGGGGTCATCTTTATCTTTACGATTTAAAAACAGGTAATCTAAAAAATAGAATTACTAGTGGTAATTGGCTTGTAAGAGATGTTTTACATATAGATGAAACNNNAAGAGAGATCTTTTTTACAGGTGGTGGAAAAGAGGAAGGAAATCCTTATCATGTATANCTTTATAAAGTAAATTTCGATGGCTCTNACTTAACTTGTTTAACGCCAGAAAAAGGAACTCACAGTATTAATCCATCAGANNATTGGAATTATTTTACNACNACATATTCNTCNACNGANAATCCACCAATTACTCTTTTAAAAAACAGAGATGGTGAAACATTAAAAGANATAAACAGAGTTGATATTTCAGAATTGTTNAANAATAATTGGCAAAAACCAATTGAGTTCACTGTTAAAGCAAGAGATAATGAAACCGATTTATATGGAATTATGCACTTACCTAGCTNTTACAATGAAAATGATAAATATCCTGTATTAAATTATATTTATCCAGGACCTCAAGCTGGTAGTGTTAGAAATTATTCTTTTTCCACAACAAGAAGGGACTTTCAATCTTTAGCTGAGTTAGGGTTTNTAGTTGTAGCNGTTGATGCAATGGGTACNCCTGGAAGATCTAAATCTTTTCATGATGCATATTATGGNAATATGGGTGATAATGGATTACCTGATAATATNAAAACAATTAAAGATCTGGCTAAAGAATATAAAGGTATGGACATTGAAAGAGTTGGTATTTGGGGACANTCTGGTGGTGGATTTGCGTCAACTAGAGCAATTTTAGAGTATCCTGATTTTTATGATGTAGCTGTCTCAAGTGCTGGGAATCANGATAATAGAAATTATGAAGCTGATTGGGGTGAAAAATGGCAAGGTCTGTTAGAAAACATTGAGATTGAAGACAATGAAAGATCTAATGACTATGATTTTACAAAAACTAATTATGACAATCANGCNAATCANTTATTAGCAAAAAANTTAAAAGGAAAATTATTATTAGCTCATGGAAATCTAGACAACAATGTGCCNCCTTANAATACNTTGCTTGTTGTTGATGAANTAATTAAAGCTAACAAAGACTTTGATCTAATTATTTTTCCTAATAAAAGACATGGATTTGGAGATCAAAACAATTATTTNANNAGAAGAAAATGGGATTATTTTGTGGANCATNTANNAGGNNTAGATCCACCTAAAAATTTCTCTTTGACCTTTTAGACTTCTTTCTTTTTCCTTTTCTAAAACTTCTTTCTTTATGATATGATGAGGATTCGTCTTTTTGACCCCTTTTATTAGTAATATTGACCCTTATTGGTCTTTCATCAATTTCAAATTTATTAAATACATTAAAAATCAAATCTTTATGCTCAGGTTTTGAATTAAAAAAAGATTTTGTTTTTTGAACATCAACATTGTAAATATCTCCTGGATTTAAAGAACATATTTCTGTTAGAAAATCCTTAAGATTTTGCCAATTGTAATAATCTTTAGTTCCTAAATTTATTTGGTATCTAAGATCTCTAACTGTTTTTTTATCTGATTTATTTACATCATCTTGTTTTAAAGCATTTAATTTTCTTTCAAATTCTAATGAAGTTATTTTAGCAATTAAATCTTCCCTAGATATAATACTTAAATCTTGATTTATAGTTGACAAAAACGGTTCTATATCTGCGTTAATTGGTGTTTTACGAATTTTCTCAAAATATGCTTTAATCTGATTCTCAAACACTTCATTCTTTGATGGTAAATCGCTAGACTTAATTTTAATCTTCAGTTTATTTTCTATTGATTTTATCTTCCTTTTATCTGAGCTAGTAACAAATAAAACAGACATACCTTTATTTGAAGCTCGACCTGTTCTACCGCTTCTGTGATTATAAATCTCCACTTCATCAGGAATTTTATAGTGAATAATGTGAGTAATATTTTCAACATCTATACCTCGTGAAGCTACATCGGTAGCAACTAGAATTTTAATTTGCTTAATTCTAAATGATTTCATTACTAAATCACGTTGGTTTTGACTTAAATCACCATGCAATGCACCAGCACTATATCCATCTTCTATTAGCTTTTCACAAATTTTTTGAGTTTCTCTTCTTGTTCTACAAAAAATTATTGAATATATCTCAGTACATGAATCTATAAACAGTTTTAATGAGCTATACTTATTTCTATTGTTTACAAGAAAACTTTTATGAGATACATTTATTGAGCTCGAATTTTTCTCTCCAACAGTTATTTTATATGGATTTTTCATAAACTGTTCTGCAATTTTAGATACCTCATTAGGCATCGTAGCAGAAAACAACCAAGTCTTTTTTGATTTAGGAGTATTACTTAAAATAGATTTAATGTCTTTATAAAATCCCATGTTAAGCATTTCATCAGCTTCATCTAAAACACAAAAGGTAATTTTTGAAATATTTACATACTTTCTTTTAATCATGTCCAACATTCTACCAGGGGTTGCGACAATTATTTGAGCTCCTTTTTTAATAGATTTTGCTTGTTCTTGAATACTGCTTCCACCATAAACAGAAACAATATTGAGTCTTTTAAAATTAACTGCGTATTTTTTTAATTCTGATGTAATTTGTAAACATAATTCTCTAGTTGGAGCAATAATAAGAGCTTGGGTATTCTTAGATTCCATATCAATATGATGAAGAATTGGTAAACCAAAAGCTGCTGTTTTTCCAGTACCAGTTTGTGCTAATGAAACAATATCCTTTGGTTTATCAATCAATAATGGAATTGATTTTTTTTGAACTTCTGTAGGTTCATTAAAGCCTAATTTTTTTATTGCGGAAATAATAGGCTCATTTAAGCCCATTGACGAAAAGTCACTCATTGGCGGCAAAAGTAACTTAATAAAGTAAGATTATACTATAAAGTTTGTAAAGGTTTATTTATTTAAAAATTTTTCTTATTGTTTTAGAGGTTACAAACCAAAGTAAAAAACCACTCATTACAGTTATTAAACCCATAACAGAGAAAGCTCTAATTAATTTATTATTAAAATCATCTCTGGTTTCATAATCCATTGTATGAGTCATCCATAAAAAGTCAAACCATCTCCAGCTTCTATGTCTAACCGTTTGAAACTGTCCGTCTTTAATCGATATATACGATTTTAGTTTATCACTACCATCATATGATATTACAAATGCAGGCAATGGTTTCTCCCTATATTCGTGATGATTTCCAACCTCATAAATAATTTCTATATCGCTTATTTCATATTCATCAAGAATATTATTGTTTGAAATTATAATAGCCTCTTGTTTTGTAATTGAATCTTTTACAACTCCATTATAAGCATTTATCAATTTATTTTCATTAATCCAATAGTAAGGGTTCTCTGCAATTTCTCTAAGTTCTAAAGATTTAATTCCATTACTAAAATTGATTTCAGATGGACTTAATAAGTTTTTATATTCTTTTTTTACTGGAACTTTCTTAAAGTGATCTCCATGAATTTCATCTAAATCAGTCCATGAAAAATAGAGACCACTAATTGTCCAGAAAAGAAATTGAATACCTAGGAATAAACCTAAATATCTATGTGCAGTTCTAATTTTTTTTGATGTTTTACCTTTAACTAACATCAATTATTTTAATCTTTTTCGTCTCTATATTTACAACAAAAATGTAGGTTATTGTAAGCTTCATCGGTTGCAGTAAATTTATCATTATCATGGCCAGATTCAGCAATAACTTTCTTAATGTTATCTAAGGATGTTTTTTGATTATTGTAAATTACTGTTAGTCTGTTTGATGGAATATCCCAATTAGAATATTTTAGTCCACTAACAGTGTAAGTAGATTTTTCAATTCTAGTCTTACACATCTCACAAAGACCTTTAACTTCAAATTCAACTTTAGCACTTTTATTTTTTGGTTCTTGTGAAAAAATAATTGTTGGTAAAAAAAGTAATATAAAAAGTAACTTTTTCATAATTCTAATTTAATATTTTAAACCTCAAACCCATATAATATGTTGAACCAAAAATTGAGCCATGCACAATTGATGCATCAAACATAGGGTCAAATGGATTATTTGCCATAATAATTGGGTCCTCTTGTTTAAAATTGTTTATGTTTTCTCCTCCGAGGTAAACTTCAAATTTTGAACTGAAAACTCTAGTGATTTGAGAGTTAATTGAGAAATGTGGATCTACAAGCTCAAAATTGTCTCTTGGATTTCTAACAAGTCTTTGTTTACCAAGTCTATTGTATGTTATATCAAATTTCCAGTTTTTATCATTGATTTTATTGGATTCAATACCATAATTAAAAAATAAAATATTTCTGGGTTGAAGAGGTTTTTCTTTTAAGCCAGAATTATAGTAAGATTTTACATCGTATTTTTTATATGCTACTGTTATGTTCCAATTATTTTTTGAAAATAAAAACTCAGCCTGAAAACTATTTGATTTTGATTTTCCTAATTTTGAATTGTAAAAATTAAATTCACCTGGTGTTTCAAAATCAATAATAACTCTATTATCAAAAGTGGTATTATAATAATCAAAGATTATATTTCCTTGACCTCCAAACAGAAATACTTTGTGATCTAAGCTAAATCCTAAGTTAGTAGCTTTTTCTGGGCTAACACCATATAACTTTTCAGTAAATGTCTTATTTAAATTTTTTCTATTACTTAAGAATATCACCTGATTCTCAGCAAAAACATTTGCTATCTTTCTTCCAGTACCTGCAGAACCTTTAATTGAAAAATTATCATTCAATAAATATCTAAAGTGAAGTCTTGGAGTAAAAAATGAACCAAGGTTATTATGATTGTCGTATCTCAAACCAAATACCAAGTTAAAGTCATTAAGGTTATCAAAACTATATTCAAAAAAACCTCCAAATGATCTATCCGTTCTTTCAATATTTGATTTAAACACAAACTCATCATATGAATCACTTGAGAAATTCAACCCAGCTTTTATTTTATTCTTTATATTAGAAATTATAGAATTATATATCAAATTGGCAAATAAACTTTTTTGAGAAATATTATAATCATTTAAACCATAATAAGATTCTTGATCGTGAAAATTATATGCTAATTGAAAACCTAAACTTTGATACGGAATTTTTGGATTAACATAACCTAGCTTGAATGAAGAATCAAATCTATTTGTAAATATTTCACCTCCCCATAATCTAGATAAATCTGATTTTTCATTAAAATCAATACTTCCTACTTTTTTATTATCATCTAAATACCTAATATTTAAAAAACTAACAATACCATTAGAAGTATCTGTATATTGCCACTTACTTAATAAATTTAACTGATCTTGGATAGGTTTATCTAGAAACTTATCTCCATTTTTATCATTGGCTTTTTCTCTGTCATTGTAATGAATAAAAGAAGTTGTTTGAATTTTATCACTAATTGTTGATTTTAGGTGGGCATTAGCTTCAACTCTTCCATCAATACTATTGAATAGATTGAAAAAAAATGGCATATCACTGTAAGGCTTTTTAATCTCAGTATTAATTTGTCCTACAATACTTTCATAACCATTAGTAACACTACCCATTCCTTTTGTAACTTGTATACTTTCTATCCATGTACCAGGTGTAAATCCTAACCCATATGTTTGGGATGCGCCTCTGACCATAGGAATATTTTCCTCAGTTATAAGAATATATGGGCTTTTTAGCCCTAACATTTCAATTTGTTTAGTTCCAGTTATTGCATCATTAAGATTTA
>NZZF01000022.1 GCA_002702385.1 Flavobacteriaceae bacterium
AACTCTCACCCACACAGTTCTAACTCAGGAGAATTATTCATTGTTCACAATGGAATTATAGAAAATTATGAAGCAATTAAAGAAGTTTTAAAGAAAAAGGGCTATATATTTAAATCTGAAACTGACACCGAGGTTCTCATTAATTTAATTGAAGAAGTAAAAAAAACTGAAAAAGTAAAGCTTGGGAAAGCTGTAAAAATTGCACTTAATCAAGTCATAGGAGCCTTTGCAATTGCAGTTTTCGATATAAATAACCCTGATGAAATTGTTGTTGCAAAATTAGGAAGTCCACTTGCAGTTGGAATAGATAATAATAATTTTTACATAGGTTCTGATCCATCTCCATTTCTACAGCACACAAAAAGATGTCTCTATTTAAATGATTACGAAATGGCTATTCTAAGCAAAAGAGAAGGATTGATTCTTAGAAATTTTTTAACTGATAATATTATTAAACAAAATATTGAAAATTTAAAGCTTGAAATTGAGGAAGTTGAAAAAGGGGGTTACAAGCATTTTATGTTAAAGGAAATTTTTGAGCAACCAAAAAACATAAAAGATGCTTTAAGAGGAAGAATATTAAGTAGCCCTGAAAGAATAAAAATATCCTCAATTGAGGAACATATTGATAGATTTGAGAAAGCCAAAAGATTAATCTTTATTTCATGTGGTACTTCATGGCATGCAAGTTTACTTGCAGAATATTATTTTGAAGAGCTTGCTAGAATTCCTGTTGAGGTTGAATATGCATCAGAATTTAGGTATAGAAACCCTATAATCAAAAAAAGCGACATCATTATTCCAGTTTCTCAGTCTGGCGAGACGGCTGATACTCTTGCAGCTATTAAAATGGCAAAAGAAAAAAATCCATTTCTATATGGTTTATGTAATGTAGTTGGTTCTTCAATTTCCCGTGAAACATACTCTGGAATTTACATTCACGCTGGCCCAGAAATCGGTGTAGCCTCAACCAAAGCATTTACATGCCAGGCTGTAATCATGTTAATGTTGTCATTGGATATTGGATTTAGGCTTAGAAAAATAGATTTGATTAAATACAATTCTATTATTAATGAATTACTTAAACTTTCTGACCAAGTAGAACTACTTTTAAAAGAACATAAAAAAGTTGAAAAAATTGCTAAAAAATATCAAAACGCTAAGAACTTTCTTTATCTAGCTAGAGGATTTAATTTTCCAATTGCTCTAGAGGGAGCACTAAAACTAAAAGAGATTTCATATATACATGCTGAAGGTTATCCCGCAGCAGAAATGAAACATGGTCCTATTGCTTTAATTGATAAGGACATGCCTGTAGTTGTTATAGCTACAAGAAAAGGAAATTATCATAAAATTCTGAGTAATGTTATGGAAATTAAAGCAAGAGGAGGTAAAGTAATTGCAATTGTGTCAAAGGGTGATAAAGAAATTAAAAAAATTGCTGATGATTGTATTGAGATTCCTGAAGCAGATGAATTAATAATTCCAATCCTAGCAAACATACCTCTTCAATTACTTTCATATTACATAGCTGATTTTAAAGGTTGTGAAATTGATCAACCAAGAAACTTAGCTAAATCTGTTACAGTAGAATAAGGCCGATCCTTTTACTTATTTCTTTAAGAATAACTTTAGAATATTGATTTTGAAATTGATTATAGTGTTCCAAAAGACAAATATTTTGTTCATCTTCTTTTTATTATTTACTGAACGGTTTTTATTTTCAAATTGATGAAAATTTTTTTCGAATATTTCACCCAAAACTTTTAATGTGTATGAAGATGGACTAACTTCGTTTTTTTCAATACGTTGAATAGTTCTTTCTGATAATCCAGATTTAATTGATAAATCTTTTTGTGAAAATCCTTCTTGTAATCTTAATTCTTTAATTGAATCTCCTATTTTCATTTGAACAAATTTAGATTATATTTTATTTTTTCTAACGACATCCAAACGACATCTTGATGACATTTATTACGACATCTTACATTAATTAAGAGCTTTCTCCACTGATTTACTTCCTCCAACAACAGGAAGACTAAGTGAAGTTGAATTAATATCAACAGTCAATGTAGTTCCTGGCTTAGGATGTAATGTAAATTCAGGATCACTCGAAAAAATCATCAAGCCTATTTGTTGACCTTTTTTTATAATTTGATCATCAGGTTCTAGGTTAAAACTCAATTTATAAAATTTTCCTGGGATTAAATCTGAGCTCTTTGTCAAAGATTTGTAATTCTGTATATCTGCCCATCCTCGTGTAATTATATTGTCTGTAATTTTAGCTTCACTTGATGAATTCCATGGAAGAGAAACTAGCCAGACTGAAAGATTTGCAGCCTTTTTACTACTAGCTAATTTGATTGTTAGTTTTGGTAAACCAGAAATATGAATATCTTCCTTTAAAACTGGCGTCAAATAAAGTAATCTGTTTTCTGAAGATTTTGCTTTAGCAAGATTTGCGCCAGTAAAGTTATAATCATCAGTAAGAGATTCAAGTGTATTTGTTTTATTTTTATTTAGAAGCAATCCTCCATTTTCTGGTGCTCCAGGATGAAGATGTAATAATACTGATTTAGCCTTAGGGTTTGGGTATGCTTCATAAGCAGTTGGATTTTTTTGGGTATCATTTTCTCTTACAATCCATGATTTAGGATCATTTTCTACACCATTTTCAATACCAAACAAGTAACGAGTAAACCATCGATTCATCATCTTAAGAGGAGGTGGACCACCATGCCCATCTTGATGATAATATATTTGAGTTGGTATTCCCATTTCTATTGCTTTTTTTGAAATTCTATAGCTATGATCAGGCATTACATTCCAATCATTAAATCCATGAGCCATCAACAAAGCAGCTTTCATAGGTTTCATTTGATTTAAATAATCTCTACCTTCCCAAAAATCATTATAATCACCTGTTAATCTGTCCATACCATTCATCATTTCAGTGTCTCTTACCATTTGATTATTTCTAGCTCTATTTTCCTCTTTCCCGCTGTGAATAAAATCATAAAGAACATCAATGTCTTCACCTAAATAACCTCCAGGTGATCGAACCAATCCATTAGATCTATAATAATGATAATATGATGTATTTGGTGCAATTGGAATAATAGCTTCTAATCCTTTAACACCTGTCGTAGCAGCAGCAAGAGGTATTGTTCCATTATAAGAAGTTCCCGTCATTCCTACTTTTCCTGTTGACCAATAAGCAGTTACTTCTTCATTACCTTCCCTGCTTTTGTAACCCTTTGCTCTTCCATTTAACCAGTCAATTACAGCTTTTGGCGCCAGAGATTCATTTTTTCCCCCTACAGTTGGAGCACCATCAGATAATCCAGTTCCTGGTGAAGATGAATGAACAACTATATATCCTCTTGGAACCCAAATTCTAATTTGCGAATTTGATATTATTGGTCGTCTACCTCTTCTTGTAACTTCAACATGTTTTCTTGGCTTTGGTTGTTGACCTAACTCATGTTTTACATCCCAAAATAAACCATCTATCATACCTGCAGTTCCAGCATAATATGGACTTGATTCATAAACAACAGGAAGCTTCAATCCATCATCTGTTTGTGAGGGACGAGTAACGCTAACATGCATTCGATCTTTTTTTCCATCATAATCTGAATCGAAATTAGTCTCAACCCAAAGATCATGACGAATCCAGTTGCTTTCATCTTTAAACGCTTCCACTACTTGAGCTTCACCATTTTTAAAATATGGTACAGCTTTTTCTTGAGCATTAACAAAGTATAAGACAAAAAGGGATATGAGGTAAATTAATTTTTTCATTACAAATATGTTGTATTAAAAGTACAAAAACGATTTGGACTTGAAATACTAAAACATTCGACAATAAAAAATAACTTGATAAGGTCTTTAGATCTTTTTTATTGATTTATCAAAAGAATATTTTCCAGGTCCAGTAAGCATTAATGCTATAAAAACAGCTAAAAATAGAATGGCTTTCTCCATCCTAGAAAACGGGTCATTAATGTGAACAATGAAAGCAGCAACAAACATAGTTGCTGCTGGAAAAAAACTAAAAAACTTTGTTTTGTATCCAATTAAAATAAAAATTGGCGCAAAAAATTCAGAAAATACTGCTAAGAATAAAGTTGGTACTTCACCAATTCCAATTGGGTTTGAAAATGTCCAATTTCCATCCAATAACTTAGTTAACTTACTAATACCATGACCATAAATCATAGCACCACAAAAAATAATTCTTAAAAGTAATAGAGCAATATTATTCATGTGTAACTAAGAAACAATTTCTATACCATAGTAGATTAATATAGTAACAACGATAAATCTAAGTGTTTTTCCAATGAGCATCCATATACTAACTTTTGTAAAATTTACCTTAAAAAAACCTAAGCTCAAAGCAAGTATATCACCAAGAAAAGGCATCCATGAAAAAAATGCTATAAAACTCCCATATTTATCAATTTTATTTTTAAAACTAAGGACCTTTTCTTNTTTAATTTTAAAATATTTTTCAATTTTTTTCCAATCCCCAATTCTACCTATNGAGTAAGTTAATATACTTCCAAACCAATTACCCATAGTTGCTACAAAAATACTTAGAGGTAAATTAAATCCTTTGACAATTAAAAAACTTAGTACTATTTCAGGACTNAGCGGNATTAATGTTGCTGATAAAAAACTNGATAAAAATAATCCTAAATAACCTAATTCTTGAAAATATTCCACTTATAAGAAATTTTTATAAATCTAAATTTTTAACTTATGAAAACAAAACATTATTATGAGTATTNANGTAATTAATTTAAAGCATAAATTTTCCAAGTTCAANGATCTATGGTCTCCNAAAGTTATTGGGGAATTAAACAATTATCAGTTTAAACTTGTAAAAATAAAAAATGACTTCATTTGGCATAAACANGATGATACTGACGAAGCTTTCATTGTAATTGAGGGNAAAATATTTATTGAATTTGTTGATAAAACTGCTGAAATTNATCAAGGGGAAATGATAATTGTANCAAAAGGTGTTGAGCATCGNCCATANGCANCAAANGAAGCTAAAATTATGAT
This sequence comes from Flavobacteriaceae bacterium, assembly GCA_002702385.1. Taxonomy (GTDB): domain Bacteria; phylum Bacteroidota; class Bacteroidia; order Flavobacteriales; family Flavobacteriaceae; genus Eutrophosalina. The sequence continues at coordinate 5,074 of NZZF01000022.1, forward strand.
TATTGAACCNAGAGGAGTNGTTAATACNGGNAATAAAAAAGATAAGCTAACAGCACCTAATGATGNTTGGATTTAAAAAATTAATTATAAATTTTATCATTAAATATTCTCTTCAAGTNTAAGGTGTCNTCNTATTTTTTTTGCANATTAATTAACTCCTCAAACATTGATTGAACGAGAATTTTATTCTCATAATTTGAAATAAGATTTTCTGTTTCAAAAGGATCGTTTTCTAGATTGTACAATTCCAATCGTTTATTTTTTGGNAAAAGCATTAACTTAAAATTATCTCTTCTTATCATTCTTTGAAAATCAAAATAATCACTTTGACAACAACCAAAAGTTCCATATATAGCTGGATGTATTTTTTCATTTTTATTATCAATAATTGTTTGATAAAAACTTTTAAAATCTACTTCATCTGNTACAGNAATTTTAGCTAAATCATANGNAGTTGGGACTATATCTTGAAGATATATGTCAGAATTGTATTTTGAATTTGGTTTTATTTTTGGNCCNGAAATTATCATTGGAACCCTAATNCTGTGNTCATATAANCTTTGTTTTCCAATTAATCCATGTTGCCCCACAGACAAACCATGATCAGATGTAAAAATTATATATGTATTATCNAATAATTTNTTNTTNTCAAGATATGTCATAATCTTTCCTACTTGTTCATCTAAATGACTAATAATTGCATAGTATTCTTGAATGTGTTTTTTTACTGCATACTCNGATCTTGGATANGGNGCCAACCCTTCATCTCTCAACCCNGGTCGATTTCCAATNTCATACATAAATGGATGTTGCGGAGAGTAATTTTTTGGCAATTGAATCTCNTCAATTGGGTACATATCTAAAAANTTTTTGGGGGCCTGTCNNGGATCATGTGGTGCATTAAANGCTAAGTACATAAAGAANGGGTTGTCAAAGTTTTTAGAATCGTCAATAAATTCAATTGCATCATCTGCAATTATCTCACTCCAATGTTTACCACCTTTCCAAAATCCACCAAAAATNGAATCATCAGGTCTCCANGAATNATCATTNNCATCAACAGGTCTNCCATAGCCAGGAGGCATGTAATCACTAAATTTTTGTAGATCATTAGATTCTTCTTTCCATTTANCNAATTGTTTAGCAAATAATCCTCTATTGTCATCAGGCATTCCTGGTTTTTTATTTTTTACAACATCAAATAATTTTTCAACTGGTAAATTAACATGCCATTTTCCAGTCATATATGTTCNGTAACCATTATTTCNGAGAGTATTTGGCCAAGAANTAGATATTGCTTTTTCTTTATCNCTAGTTGGAGAATCTACTTGATCTTTNGCTCTCCAAACAGATTTTCCAGANATAATCATAGATCTTGATGCNACNCANATAGCACCATGCCATGCNCCCATNTTNTAAGNATGTGTCATNGTTGCTCCACTTTGAGCTAATCGGTCTAAATTNGGAGTTATTATNTGATTGTNACCAATTATTCCAACGGTGTCAAACCTTTGATCATCTGTGTANATAAATACAAAATTTGGTTTTTCAGAACTTTTAGAGCATGAATAAACAATAAATAATAGCATTAAAATTATCTTTCTCATAAAATTTATTTTTTAATTTTCTTGCCNAGGCTTATTAAGGTATTAATATCCTCTTCATGAATTGATCCGTCNGGAAGNGGTCCAANATTCANGAGTAAATTAGAATTNTTTGCTATTGTTTTTGAATAGATTTCAAAAACTTTATCTACTCCAACGTGTTTAGATCTTTTATCNTATCCCCAATGTTTTGGAGCNACTTGTAATGTTGTACAAACTTCTTTTGGCTTGTCTTTATTTANCTCATNTACTTTTCTAGAAATTTCGAATTGACTACCNACTCTAGCTGAAAAATTATGTTCTGGGGCTGAAAAATCTTCATCACCATTTGCTCCTTGTTTAAAGGAAATTAGTACATGTTTATTATTTGATCGTATTAGTTGATATGTTTCTTCAATTGGGAAAATTTCAGGATTTGAATAAAACCCCATTATTGGATCCANCCAAATTCCTGCAATTTCAGGNTATTGANTAAGCAGTTCTAAAATTTGATTATGAGCAAAATCAATATATTTTCTAAAATCNTCTCTTGATTTGTATTTATATTCAGGTTGNTTGTTCTTATATGCGGGTCTAGCACTTTTCCANCCCTCCTCTCTNGAGTAAAAGTATGGGTGCTTCCAATCAGCTGCATATGAATAATATAAAAATAAACCAAGTCCTTTTTCTTTNCATGAATCGTAAAGTTCTTTAATTAAATCTCTTTTTGCNGGTGAATTAATAGAGTTAAAGTCACTTTCACTAGTACTAAATAAAGCAAACCCATCATGATGTTTTGCAGTAATAGTAATGTATTTCATTCCTGCNTCANGAGCTAATTCAGTGATTTCATCTGCATTAAAATTAACAGGNTTAAAAGAGTCTTTTAATTTTGCATATTCTGAAACTTCAATAGTATCTCTAAGTTGAATCCATTCACCTTTTTCTAATTGAGAATAAAGTCCATAATGAATAAACATTCCAAATTTTGAATCCTTAAACCAAGTTAAATTTGCCTCTCTTGGGTTTTCTAAATAAAGCTCATTATAGTCTTCTAAATATGTTGGAATAGATTCGTCTTCATTAAAACATCCTGTAAGAAGAATTATAAATATTATGTGCTTAATAAATTTCACTATATTAAATATAATGAAATGAAGTTTATATATTTAAGTTAAATGAAAGCCATAACAAAACAGTATCTAAAGAGAAAAATTAATCAACTAAATAAAAAAATTCATCGTGCAGAGGAACAAGAAAATGACAATAAGATTTGGTGGAGAAAGATGAAACTAGATAAGTTAAAGGATAAACTAAATAAAATGAAGTGAGACAAAAGCTAGATAATAAACAAATTGAAAAATCATTATCTCAACTAAGTTTGAGTTGGAAACTAGATGATGGGTTTTTAAAAAAAACATTCAAATTCAAAACTTTTGAAAATGCAATAAAGTTTATAAATTCCGTTTCAATAAAATGCACAGAATTTGATCATCATCCAAAGTGGACTAATATTTATAATCAAATTGATGTTGAATTAAACACTCATGATATTGACGGTATTTCAAAATTAGATTTTGAATTATCAGAATTCATGAATATTACATTTAAAAAAATTGAAGATGAATAAATTAAAAATTTTAATCATTTTACTTAGCTTAATTCCCTCAATAATTTTTTCACAATTACATGGTAATCAGTATGATCAGCTAATATTAAGAGGAGCTACACTAATTAATAGTACTGGCGCCCCTCCTATTGGTCCTGTTGATATTGTTATAGAAAATAATATTATTAAAAACATTCAAGTGGTTGGATATCCTGGTGTTGAAATAAATGAAAATAGACGGCCAAAGCTTACAAAAAATGGTAAAGAAATTGATTGTGAAGGGTCATATATTTTACCAGGTTTTGTTGACATGCATGGACATATTGGCGGAAGGTCTCAAGGTGCAGAACCTGATTACGTTTTTAAGTTGTGGATGGCTCATGGAATCACAACCATTCGACAACCCAGTGGAATGGGAACAGATAGGATTTTGCAATTGAAAAAACAAAGTCAAAAAAATGAAATAATCGCACCAAGAATTTTTGCTTACACAGGTTTTAATTCTAGAGTTTCCTCACCAGAAGAAGCAAGACAATGGGTTAGAGATAATGCAAAAAAGGGAGCAGATGGTATTAAATTTTTTGGTGCTCCACCGGAGATAATGCAAGCTGCATTGGAAGAAAATAAAAAAATAGGTCTTGGATCTGCTTGTCATCATGCTCAGCTTGATGTTGTAAAATGGAATGTATTAAATTCAGCTAGAGCAGGGCTCACTACAATGGAACATTGGTACGGTCTGCCCGAAGCATTATTTGAAGATAGGGTTATTCAAAATTATCCACCTGACTATAATTATAATAACGAACAGCATAGGTTCGAAGAAGCAGGAAAACTTTGGAAGCAAGCTGCTCCGCCTTTTTCAGATCACTGGAACAATGTAATGAATGAGCTAATTTCTCTTGATTTCACAATTGATCCCACGCTCAATATTTATGAGGCTTCCAGAGATTTACATAGAGCTAGAAGAGCTGAGTGGCACGATGATTATACATTGCCTAGCCTTTGGGGGTTTTATGCTCCAAGTAGAATTTCACACGGTTCTTATTGGCACTTTTGGGGTACAGAACAGGAAGTTGTATGGAAAGAAAACTATAGACTTTGGATGACTTTTTTAAATGAGTATAAAAATAGAGGTGGAAGAGTAACTGCTGGTTCAGACAGCGGCTTTATATATCAACTCTATGGATTCGCATTTATTAGAGAATTAGAATTATTGAGAGAAGCTGGATTCCATCAACTAGAAGTTATTCAATCAGCAACTCTTAATGGTGCTGAAGCATTGGGTATTGAAGATAAAACAGGATCTGTTGAAGTTGGTAAATATGCAGATTTAATTATCATTGACGAAAATCCATTAGAAAATTTAAAAGTCTTATATGGAACTGGAGCCATTAAGTTAAATGAAAACAATGATGCTGTAAGAGTTGGAGGAGTAAAATATACAATAAAAGATGGTGTCGTATATGATGCTAAGGCACTTCTAAAAGAAGTAAAAGAAATGGTTGATTTAGCAAAAAAAGAAGCAGGATTTAAAATCAAACAACCTGGAATAAATTGATAAGATTACTTTTTCTTTTACTGAGTTTTAATATTTCATCACAAACTAATCAAAATAGTAAAGAATATGATCTAGTTCTTGAAATTCCTAATATTGAAACTGCTGGAATTATTTATATAGCTGTTTATGATAATGCTGAAGATTTTGATTCCGGTGATGATTCAAGAGATATTATGGCATATAACATAATTGAACCAGTCTCTAAAGAAATTTATCAAAAAAAAAATTATACTTAAAGAAGGAGATTATGCAGTTAAAGTATTGATTGACACAAATAATAATGGTGATATTGACCTTAATTTTTTTGGTCTACCTAAAGAACAATTTGGATTTTCAAATAATGTTTTAGGACTATTTGGAGCTCCAAAATTTGATAAAGCATCTTTCAAACTAAATGAAAACAAAAAAATAATTATTAAATTGAGATGATGAAAAAAATTATTTATCTCCTATTTTTTTCTTTACTAATTGTTTCGTGTAGTAGCGAAGATGATGATGATATTATAGATGACAATAATATAGATCTTTTTTCAACTCAAGCCAGAGTTGTTGGTTATTTTCCAACATGGAGGTTTGCATTAGCTGACAAAGTTGATTTTTGTAAGGTAACACATATTAATATTGCATTTGGAAACCCTTTAGTTGATGGAACAATACAACTATCAAACCCTTCTGCTAATTCAGATCTTGAACAAGTAATAAGTACTGCAAAATCGCAAAACAGTAGTATTAAATTTTATATTTCTTTAGCAGGTGGAGCACTATCTGACCAAGTAGCTGAGACATGGAAGAGTTTTCTTGCTAACGCTCAAGATAGACCGATTTTAATTGATAAAATAGTTGAATTTGTATTAGAAAATAAATTAGATGGTGTTGATGTAGATTTAGAATGGAGTCATGTTACGGAAGGATATAGTGATTTTGTAATTGAACTTAAACAAGAACTTTCTCTTCATGGTAAGGGTATGACTGCAGCCTTTCCTTCGGAAACTAAGTTTTCTGAAATATCAGATCAAGCATTAGCAGTTTTTGACTTCATTAATATAATGGTATACGATTACACAGGTTCTTGGAACCCTTCAGCACCTGGTCAACATAGCTCTTACAATCATGCTCAAAGGGGAATAAATTATTGGAAAAATATTATAGGAATACCTGGTGAAAAATTAACTCTTGGCGTTCCATTTTACGGATATGATTTTCAAAATTCTACAACAGTCAAAGCATTTACATATGGCTCTATGGTTGCTTCAAATACCTCAAACTCTGAAAGAGATCAGGTTGGAAATAAATATTACAATGGTAGACCAACTATTGCTAGTAAAGTTAAATTAGCGGCTCAAAATTTAAGTGGAATAATGATATGGGAATTAGGTCAAGATTCATTTACTGAATATTCACTTCTACAAACTATTCACAAAACTTATACAGATTTAGGAGTAAAAACAACCGAACTCTGCGGAAATTAAAAGTTAGTTAATTTAAATATTTACTTTTGTAAAAAAGTTTAAAATGGATCAACTTGAATTTTTACAAACAGAATTTCTAGAAAATTCAATTAAAAGCTATATAATTTTTGGTTCTATACTTTTATTAGGATTATTACTAAAATCTTTAATTAGTTCTTATCTAAGAAAAATTATTTACAAGTTAGTTGGTGATAAATCTAATGCTGATGGAAAATCTGAATTTGATCAACTACTTAAAAAACCATTAAATTATTTTCTTCTAATAATAATTTTGTTCTTCTCATTCAACTCACTAAGTTTCCCAGAATCATGGAATCTTGTAAGCTCAGATGAAGTTGGAATTAAAATGATCTTAGACAAAGGTGTTTCATTGCTTATAATATTAACTGTTTTTTGGACACTCCTTAGAGTTGTAGATTATGTCGGTGTCAGATTAAAATATAGAGCTGAAAAAACAGAAAGTAAAGTTGATGACCAACTAATCCCATTTGCCATAGAAATTGGTAAAGTCTTAGTAGTAATCTTTGGAGTTTTAATTATTTTAAGTAATATTTTCGATGTTAATGTTGCTGCTTTAGCTGCCGGTCTTGGTGTTGGTGGTGTGGCTGTTGCTTTAGCTTCGAAAGAAAGTCTTGAAAATCTTTTAGGTTCATTTACAATTTTCTTTGATAAGCCTTTTCAAGTTGGAGATGTTATTACTGTAGGGGCAATTACTGGTGTTGTTGAAAAAGTTGGTTTTAGAAGTACTCGTGTTAGAACATTTGATAAAAGTGTTGTAACTGTTCCGAATAAGAATTTAGTAAATGCTGAACTTGATAATCTTGGTCTAAGACCTGTAAGAAGAGTAAAATTTAATATTGGATTATTATATAACACAAGTGTTGATCAAATAAAAAATATTGTTAATGATATTCAAAAACTTTTAGATGAACACCCTGATACAACTCAAGAAGGTAAAGTTAGATTTTTAGAATTTGGAGACAGTTCATTAAATATTATGATACTTTACTTTACAAATGGTCCTGATTGGGAAGTAATGATTAATACTCAACAAGAAATTAATTTCAAAATTATTGAAATAGTTAAAAAACATGGAAGTGATTTTGCTTTCCCAACTAGGTCAATTTATTTTGAAAACAATTTAAAATCATAGCTTTTGAAAAAAGGCAAGTCATCTTTTTTATTTATTTCAATTTTAGGTATTTTGATTTTTAGTGCAGGTTTATGTATGCTTGGCGAATCAATAATTCAAAAAATTGATAATGGTAATTGGTTTTTCATTGGTACTATAGCCCTAGTTTTAATTAACGCAGGAGTTTGTTTGATGATAAATGCTAAAAATTATCGTTAACTCTTGTCATAATTATCATACAAGTATAATGGCAATGCTAGCGAAAATCCAACTAAAAATAAACTAACTATATACTTCACAATATTTAGTTTTTCCTTTCGGTTTTTATAAAATAAAAAAATTAAAAAGGTTGTTGCAGCCACTGTAAGATCCATAGAAATCATTGAAACAGGATGAGATGAAAATATCTCCGTCCAAAAACCATCCATACTGCCATCATTCAAAATTAGAAAATTAATTAAATGGTAATAAGGGAATACAATCCCAAGAACACACATTAGAAATAGAATTTTTTTCATGATTTAATTTTTATATTTAAATGTATAATAAGTTATGAAAAAATATAAGGTATTAGTAGTTGGAGTTGGTAATATGGGTAGCGCTCATGCAAAAGCCTATCACAGTATTCCAGAATTTGAACTTGTTGGTCTTGTTTCAAGAACATCCGTAAGGAGAGCTCCATTAGCCAAACTCTTGGGAGGAATTAATGAATATGATGATTTTGATAAAGCATTAACTGAATGTTCTCCTGATATTGTATCAATCAACACTTATACTGAAAGTCATAAAAATTATGCCTTAAAAAGCTTAGAAAATGGATCTCATATATTTATTGAAAAACCATTAGCTCAAAATCTTTCAGATGCATATGAAATAATTAATCTTTCAAAGAAAAAAAACAAAAAAATAGTTGTTGGATATATATTAAGATATCACCCAGCTTGGAAAAAATTTATATCTATTTCACAAACATTAGGTTCACCTCTTGTTATGAGAATGAATTTAAATCAACAAAGCAGTGGTGCTCAATGGGAAATACATAAAAATTTAATGAATTCTACGAGCCCTATTGTAGATTGTGGTGTTCATTATGTTGATATAATGTGCCAAATGACACAATCTAAACCAAAATATGTAAATGCAATAGGCGCTAGACTTTCAGATGAAATTGACAAATCAATGTATAATTACGGTCAACTTCAAGTAGTTTTTGAAGATGGATCAGTAGGGTGGTATGAATCAGGATGGGGGCCGATGATAAGTGAAACTGCTTTTTTTGTAAAAGATGTATTTGGCCCCAAAGGATCTGTAAGTATTGTTGAGCCAAAAAATGATGATGACATAAGCAGTTCAGAGATTGATAGTCATACTAAAACAAATCAGTTACTAGTGCACTCACAAGAAAGAGACTCTTATGGAAATTTCAATAAGAAAGATGAATATATTAGTACTTCTAATGAACCAAATCACGATGAGCTTTGCAAGCTTGAACAGCTGTTTTTATTAGATGCAATAAAAAAAGACCTTGACTTAAGTCAAGGTCTTGAAGATGTTATTAATAGTATGAAAATTGTTTTAGCTGCAGACAAATCTGTAAGAACCGGAAAACAAGTTTCAATTGATTCTATTCACTAAATACTTTATTGTATTCTGTTGGATCAAAAGCATTGTATGCTTCAATAACTTTTAATCCATCCCATTTAAACCAAGCATAACCTCTGGCAACTAATAATTCACCTGTTTTTTTATTTGTACCATTCCATGTATACCAATAATTGGTATATATTTCTCCATTATTATAAAACATTGTAGTTGTAGTTCTATCAATATTTTTAATATCATCATAGTATTCATGTCCAGTCATAAATGCATTGACAACATCTTGAGGAGTTAATTCTGCATCATTAACGTGAAAAACAGCATCTTCAGCAAAAATTGCTAGTGCTGCCTCTTTGTCTTTGTTTTCATAAGCATCAGTAAATGAATTCATTAGTGCATTTCTTTCATCAGTTGCTGAAATAGTACCAGACCATTCAGAATCATCAATTTGAACTGCATTTGGCGTTTGACATGAAAATATCAAAGCTATAATTAGAATTAGATAAATATTTGTTTTCATAATTTAAAATTTAATTGGATTCAGCTACCCATTGTTCAATACGATAAACCTTACCATCTCTAACCCACATTCTATCAATTATGTTTGACTTAGTAACGGTACCATCTTTGCCATAAGTAGTTTCATCAAAATTAATGTAAACACCTGCATTGTCCCCCTCTTTTCTTTTAAGAGGAACTATACTTCTAATATTTCTGACAATTGAGTCGTATGGGTCTGTCAACATTGCAAGAAAATCATTTGCAGGTATTGGTATTGGAATATATTCTCCTCCCTGTGGAGGTTTAAAATATACCGTGTCAGCAGAATATTGATTAACAAGATCAAAATCCTTATTTGAATAAGCATTAACCATTGTTTTAGCAATTTCTACAGTCTCATCAGATGCAAAGAATAATTTTTCTCCAGCATACTGACCCATCACAATTTCTCCTCCTCCAGTTTCAACTTCAACAGTTTTAGTTTCACAAGAAAAAGCTACAAAAGCTATAATTGTAAATAAAATATATTTTTTCATAATTAAAATTTTTTTTATTTATTCAGATGATGCCTCCGATGCAGCAGCATACTCTTTATTAAATTGCTCATCAGCAAAAAATCCTAAAGCTTGGACTATTTTACCGTCTTTCCACTCATAATCAAAGTGTCCCTTAATTTTAAGTTCTTGACCAGTAAAATTTCCTGTAGCACTCCATGTAAACCAATAGTTTGTCCAAATTCTACCATCTGAAAAGTAATTTGTGTGAGCGTATTCATC
>NZZF01000065.1 GCA_002702385.1 Flavobacteriaceae bacterium
TCTCGTAATTAAAAGGCATATTTATTAACAAAGGTGCTAAGTTTTTAACAAAAGTAAAATTCTAAAAAAATGAAAATTTTGATTTACATTATTTCGCTAGCTGCGATTTCAATTATAATATTTAACATAGCTCAAATTGATTTAGAAAACTTTTTTACTAAAGACAATTTTAATTATGCAATTATGATTTTAGCCGGACTTAGCTGTCTCATTATAATGAGAATTATGATGTTGAATGAAAAAATTAATAAGGCTAAAAAAAATAATTAAAGAGCTTAGATTTCAATTTGACAAACCTCAACTCCTGCTTTTTCTAAAAACTCTAATCCTGAAGTGTCTTTGTATTGTTCTTCGTAAACAACCCTTTTTATTTTAGCTTGATGGATTAGCTTGCTACAGTTTTTGCATGGTGATAAAGAAATATATAAAGTTGCTCCTTCGCTTGACTGAGTTGAGGATGCTACTTTGGTAATCGCATTAGCTTCTGCGTGCAAAACATACCATTTTGTAAAATTATTGTCGTCTTCACACACGTTTTCAAAACCTGAGGGTGTACCATTATAACCATCAGAAATTATCATATTATCTTTTACAATTATTGCACCTACCTGACGTCTTTTACAATATGAAAGCTTACCCCATTCCCTAGCAATTTTTAGGTAGGCAATATCGTATTTATTTTGTTTTTCATTCGTCATAAATCTAAAATAAAAAATTATTCTTCGTTTGACGATTTAAATTCTGACAAACCACACTCTAAGAATGAAATATATTCACTTGGGTCAGGCGTGTATCCCACCGGATCGTTTAAGATTTTGTATTTATTTGGATCGATAAGTAAATAAAAAGGTTGTGAATTTACACCAAAATAACTGGCTTGAAAATGAGCCCACTTATGTCCGTAATTTTCTAATTTTCTGGTGCCTATTCCCGAGGTTCTCTTAACATGTAGTTGTTCATATTCAGGCAATTCTTTTTTATCATCAACATATAAAGAAATTAAAACAAAATTATCTCGAAGCACTTTATCAACCTCTGGTAGCGGCCAAACATGCTCTTCCATTTTTCTACAATTAACACATGCATAACCGGTAAAATCAAGAAGGATTGGCTTATTTTCTTTCTTAGCATATTCGATACCAGTTTTTAAATCTTTAAAACAATTTAAGTCGTTCGGACAATCTTTTGGAGAAAAATAACTGTATCCAAGTGGGGGTGCTAAACCGCTCAGTAAAGGTAAAGCATTATAAGATTCTTTGTCTTTATCGTAGATCAATCCCGAGGCCAAATAAACAGAAAAACCAAAGGCTAGAATTGCGCTTAATAATCTAAGACGAGAAATTTTTTCAAGTTTAATCTCTTTAGGAAATCTTATTTTACCAATAAGATATATCCCAAGTAAAAAGAAAATAACAATCCACAGAATCAAGAATAATTCGATTTTTAAAATTCCCCAATGAGCAACTAAATCAGCGTTTGATAAAAACTTAAGAGCTAATGCAAGCTCAATAAATCCAAGGGTAACTTTTATTGTATTTAGCCAACCACCAGATTTTGGCAACTTACTAAGAACATTCGGGAACATGGCAAATAAAGCAAATGGTAATCCTAATGCTAAACCAAATCCACCCATTCCAGCAGTTAATTCCCAAGCACCTGAATCACCGGAAAGTGAACCAGCCAATAGAGTTCCTAAAATTGGACCCGTACAAGAAAAAGAAACTATAGCTAATGTCAGTGCCATAAAAAAGATTCCAATAAATCCAGCATTTGACTCTTGACTTGTAGACTTACTTGTCCATGAAGAAGGTAGAGTCAATTCAAAATATCCAAAGAATGAAAATGCAAAAACTAGGAATATTAAAAAGAATAAAACATTTAGGAAGATGTTTGTTGAAATATCATTTAAAATATCAGGGTTAACACTATCCAATAAATGGAAAGGAATACTCAAAATTATATACACTAAAAATATAAAGAACCCATATAGTATAGCATTGGAAATTCCATTATCGTTTTCATTTTTTTTAGTGAAAAAACTTACCGTCAATGGAATCATTGGAAATACACATGGAGTTAAAAGAGCCAAGAATCCTCCCAAAATCCCTAATAAAAAAATATTCAAAAATGAATTCTCCTTGTTTTCAGTTACTGTCTCATTTGCGGTATCGCAATCTGATGATTGTTCTTTTATTTGTTCGGGTAAAAAGCCATAAAGAGCAAGATTTGTCTGTCCAAAATCTTGAATCTCTACTTTATCAAAATCAGAATTATCTTTTGGTTTTTTACCAAAATTAAACTCAAAATCAACATCAGTTGGTGGTAAACATTTAGTGTCATCACAAACCATAAATGTTAAATATCCACTGACATGTTTATTGTCTGCATTAAATTCAACAATTTGTTTAAATGTGGCTTTTTTGGTAAACTTAGTTACATCCATTAAAAATATTGGATCTTGTGAAACACTCTTGTTTTCATCAACCTCAACTATTTCTCCAACTAAATTAAAATACCTTTCTGATTCATTGTTATTATCAAATTCAAAAGATACAGGAAGAGGACATATTTCCACATCACAATCAATATCGTTATTATATATATCATTAGAATATATAGCCCAGCCTGGCTCAATATCAGCAATGAATGTGAGCTCATAAGTATTTTCAGAAACTTTCTGGCTTGAAAAACTCCATTCGACGGGATCATAAATCTGACTAACACCAAAAAAAGGGGTTAAAAACAGAGCTAATATAAGAGGGTAAATAAATCTCATTTACAAGAATATATTTGGGTTGCTAATATAGTAAATGTTTTTTCTCTTTAGACCGCCAACCAGCTTGGGATTTATAGTCAACAAAAAAAACTTTTAAATCTGCCTGAGATTTATATTCTACAAAATAAATAGTAAAATCTGCTTGGCTTTTATACTTGTCAAAAAACCATAAACCTTCGTTTCCTTTTGCTTGGCTTTTGTAATCAACTTTATATACCAATAAGTCAGCTTGACTCTTATAGTCAACAACAAAAACCTTTACATCAGCCTGACTTTTATAATCAACGGAAAATAATATTTGACTGTTTGTATGTAAACATCCCAATAAAAAAATTAAAATAAACCTTTTCATATTTAAAATGAAACAATTGTTGTGCCATGTAAATATTAAAGAAAATTATTAGCTTTAATAAAAGATGGAAAAGAAATTACACTGGGAAAAAATATATCAAACAAAAAAAAATGATGGGGTAAGTTGGTTTCAGGAAATTCCAACTGAGTCAATTGAATTAATTAAAAAATATTCAAGTGATAATTCTGATAAAATAATTGACGTAGGATGCGGAAAAGGATTCTTAGCTGACAATTTATTAGAATCAAAGTTTAAGGATATCACTCTTGTTGATATTTCTTCAAATGCTTTGTCTGAAATCAACAACCGATTAAAAAATCAATATTTAAATTTTATTGAAACAGATATTTTAGATTTTAATTCTGATTATAAATATGATATTTGGCATGACAGAGCGGTATTTCATTTTATCACAGAAAATAAAAGTATTGATAAATATATTTCTCTTTGCAACAATTATATTAACAGAGGCGGCAAGTTAATCATTGGAACTTTTGCAGAAGATGGTCCTTTAAAATGTAGTGGTCTTGAAATTAAAAGGTATTCTATTAATGACCTAGTGAATCTTTTTAAAGAAAATTTTGAGTTAGCTGAAGGTTTTAAAATGTTACACCAAACTCCATTCGATACTCAACAAAGTTTTACATTTTGTGTTTTTAAGAAGGTTTACTGATTGTTAACACAGCAATTTTCATCATCACACTGGCAGTACTTTAAGTTATAAATGTGTAAGGCACATAAAGAAAAAGCAGAAATATATGTAGCAATCTCTGGAAGATGAAAAATATGAATTGTTTCATTTAAAATTAAACCAAATAAAATTGCCCAGAAAATATAAAAAAGAACTCTAACAGTCGAATTAATGGAGTTTTTGGCAGAATTTCTAATAGCTATAAAAGAAAGAGCGATAAAACCGAAATTTAACAACTGCCATTCAATTGGTGTTCCATGGCCAGCTAATTCTGCATTTGAAATAAATAACAAAGGGGTGGCTAAACAATGAATTATACATAATCCACCTGAGATTACACCTAAATAGTCTGGGTTTTTGATAGTTATTTTCATAATTTGAATGCGAAAATATAAATATAATTTAGAATAATCATTACGGTATATGAATAAATTAATTTCTGCATTAATCATTTTTTTGGTTTTATCCTGTGATAATTTTAAAGAAGACTATACTGAATTTGTAGACCCCTTTATTGGTTCTGATGATCATGGCCATGTATTTGTTGGCGCTACCACACCTTTTGGAGGAGTTCAGGTTGGTCCNTCNAACTTTCATAAGGGTTGGGATTGGACATCNTCNTATCANTATNCAGATAGNATAATTAAAGGTTTTGGTCATCTTTATTTAAGCGGAACAGGAATTGGTGATCTGGGAGAAATTTTATTAATGCCTACTACTGATAACAATAGTATTATACCGGGGTTTAATAATTATGAGGAGGGCTATGCCTCCAAGTATTCAAAGAAGAATGAGTATGTAAAACCAGGAAATTATAAAGTTAAACTTGAAAGGTATAATATTGATGTTGAATTGACCGCATCTAAAAGATCTGGTTTTCATAAATATACTTTTCCAAAATCAAATAACTCAAGAATTATAATTAATCTAAAAGAGGGTAATGGCTGGGATATTCCAACTGAAACATTTCTTAAAAAAGTGAATGATACCACCTTTCAAGGTTATAGATACTCCAAAGGTTGGGCTAATAATCAAAAAGAATATTTTTCTATTGTGTTATCTAAGCCAGCAGAAAGTTTTTTTATAATTGAAAATGATAAAAAATTCATTACAGATAAAAAAAGAGGAAAAGGGGTAATTGGGTTTCTGAATTTTAAGACTAATGATAATGAAATAATATATGCTAAGGTTGGAATTTCACCTGTTAGTATTAAAAATGCACATGAAAATTTATCAAACGAGATTAAGGATTGGGACTTTAAAAAAATTAAAAATATTGCTCGAGAAAGTTGGAATGATGAGTTGTCTAAAATCGATATTAAAACTAATGATTATTCAAAAAAGAGGATATTTTATACAGCTCTTTATCATACAATGATAACACCAAATCTCTATCATGATGTAAACGGAGAATATAGAGGTGCAGATGATAAAATATATAAAGATGACTCTTTTTCAAATTATACACTTTTTTCTTTGTGGGATACATATCGGGCTGCTCACCCACTTTACACCATAACTCATCCTGAAAGAGTTGGTGATTTTATTAATTCAATGATTAAAATATACGAACAACAGGGTAAACTTCCAGTTTGGCATTTAAGAGCTAATGAAACTAATACAATGCCTGGTTATAGCGCTGTTCCTGTTTTAGTTGATGCCTCTCTAAAAGGATTTGATTTAAACTTAGAGAAAATTTACGAAGCTGTAAAAGTTACTGCAACAGGAAACTTTGAACCTGGAGTCAAAGAGTTAATGACTAGGGGGTATATTCCAGCAGATTTTATGGTTGAATCTGTAGCGAGTAATATGGAATATGCTATTAGTGACTGGGGTATTGCACAACTTGCAAAGAAACTTGGTAAAACTGATGACTTTGAATATTTTTTAAAAAGGTCAAAAGCTTACAAACAGTATTTTGATCCTGATACAAAGTTTATGAGAGGAAAGCTTTCCAACGGCTCATGGAGAGTTCCTTTTGATCCAATATCTGCACAACACAGAGTTAATGATTATTGTGAAGGAAATGCATGGCAATATCTTTGGCTAGTTCCACAAGACCCAGAAGGACTGATTGAATTGCTTGGAGGAGACTATGAGTTTAATAAAAAACTGGATAAATTGTTTAGTATGTCATCAGAACAAGAAGAAGGTGCTTCAATGGATATTTCAGGCTTAATAGGTCAGTATGCTCACGGCAATGAACCAAGTCATCACACTACTTACATGTATGCATATTCAGGCGAGCATTATAAAATTGCTGATAAAGTTAGACATATAAATAATGTATTATATACCGACCAGCCAGATGGTCTTTCTGGAAACGAAGATTGTGGACAAATGTCTGCATGGTATGTATTTTCATCAATCGGGTTTTATCCGGTAAATCCATCTAATGGAGCATATGTTTTCGGCTCGCCTCTTTTTGATGAAGTTACTTTAAATATTCCAGGTCAAAATCAATTTAAAATATCTACAAAAAACAACAGTGATGAAAATATATATATTCAATCTGCTAAGTTAAACGGGAAAGATTATAAATATTCTTATATTACTCATAAACAAATTTTAGAAGGAGGAGAATTAGAATTTGTTATGGGTTCAAATCCAAATAAAAATTTTGGTGTAGAAAAAAAATATAGACCCAAATCTATAGTTTATTAATAATGAAAAAAGCTGTCTTTTTATATACGTTAATTTTTATTTTTTTTATTGCTAAAAAAGCAATTGCAACTGAAGATTATGTCAAATTTGTAAATCCTCTGATAGGTACAGATAGCTCATTCGAACTTTCTAATGGGAATACGTACCCCGCAATTGCAAGGCCATGGGGAATGAATTTTTGGACACCTCAAACCGGAAAGATGGGTGATGGATGGGGATACACATATAAAGCAGAGCATTTAGTTGGGTTTAAACAAACCCATCAACCAAGTCCATGGATAAATGATTATGCTGCATTTTCTTTAATGCCTTCCATCGGAAAGTTATCTGTTCTTGAAGATGAAAGGAAAACAAGATTTAATCACGATAATGAAATTGTTGAGCCACACTATTATTCAGTCATCCTAGATGAGATAAATACAAAAGTTGAATTTACAGTAACTGAAAGATCTTCGTTTTTTAGATTTCATTTTCCAAAAACTGCAGATGCTAATATTATCATTGATGCATTTTTTAAAAATTCTGAAATAAAAGTAATTCCTAATGAAAATAAAATAATAGGTATTGCAAAAAACAATTCTGGAGGAGTTGCTGAAAACTTTGCTAACTATTTTGTTATCGAATTTGATCGACCCTTTAAAAAATCTGGTGTGTGGGATGAAAAAGGTAATATTTTCTCAAAAAATCAATTAAAAGGAAAACATGTGGGTGCTTATGTTTCTTTTAACGCTGAAGAAAAAGAAATATCAAGCTATACCTCAATCGAAAAGCAGGAATTTTATGATATAATTGAGGTGAAAGTGTCATCTTCATTTATAAGTCATGAGCAAGCATGGATAAATCTAAAAAGGGAGTTACCAAAAAATAAAAACTTTAATCAAATTCTGGCGGAGGGTCGTAAATCATGGAATGATGAATTATCAAAAATAAAGGTCGAAACAGAAAATACGCCCTACGGAATTTCAAATAAAACTAAATTCTATTCAAGCTTCTATAGAACCATATTATTTCCCAGACAATTCCATGAATATAATGAAGATGGTAAACAAATTCATTACAGTCCATAC
Organism: Flavobacteriaceae bacterium; assembly: GCA_002702385.1. GTDB lineage: Bacteria > Bacteroidota > Bacteroidia > Flavobacteriales > Flavobacteriaceae > Eutrophosalina. Next base: position 7,551 of record NZZF01000065.1, read on the forward strand.
AATGGAAAAGTCTTAGATGGGCCTTTATATACAGATAATGGTTTTTGGGATACATTCAGAGCCGTTTTTCCTTTTTACACAATATTATATCCTGAAAAACTTGGGGAAATTATGCAAGGCATTATGGTAAACCCTTATAAGGAAAGCGGATGGTTACCGGAATGGTCAAGTCCTGGGCATCGCGATTGTATGATTGGATCTAACTCTGCTTCTATTATTGCTGAAGCCTATATTAAGGGTATAAAAAATTTTAATATTGAAACAGCTTATAATGGAATTATAAATAGCTCAGAAAATGAAGGTCCGCTTAGCTCTGTTGGAAGGAAGGGGGCGTTTGAATATAATAATTTGGGTTATATACCTTTTGATTCTTCAATCAATGAGAATGTAGCTAGAACGTTAGAATACGCTTATAATGATTTTTCTATTTGGAAGCTTGCAGTTAAATTAAATCGTCCTAAAGATGAAATCAAGTTGTTTAAACAAAGAGCTTTTAATTATAAAAATGTATTTGATTCTTCTACAAATTTTATGAGAGGCAAATTGAAAAACGGAAACTTTCAATCTCCTTTTGTACCCGATGCCTGGGGAGGCGCATTCACAGAAGGAAGTTCATGGCATTACACATGGTCTGTTCTCCATGATCCGCAAGGTCTTATAAATTTAATGGGGGGAAGAAAAGATTTTATAAATAAACTTGATGAAGTTTTTACATCTGAACCAACTTCTGATTTTTCTTATTATGGCTTTAAGATTCATGAAATTCTTGAAATGGAACTATTAAATATGGGGCAATATGCGCATGGGAATCAACCAATTCAACATGCAATATATTTTTACAATTATGCTCAAGAGCCATGGAAAACTCAGGAGAAAATCCGATATGTTTTAGATAACCTTTATGGAGATAAGCCCGATGGTTATTGTGGCGATGAGGATAATGGTCAAACTTCAGCCTGGTTTTTATTTTCCTCATTAGGTTTCTATCCAGTAGCACCAGTTACAATGGAGTATATCATTGGAAGTCCATTATTCGAATATGCAGAAATTTCATTACCTAATGGAGAAAAATTTATTATTGACTCATCAGAAAATAGTATCAATAATATTTTTATCGACGAAGTAAAACTTAACGGAGAATTTTATAATAAAAATTGGATACACCATGAAGATTTGACAAATGGAGGTAAACTAATATTTAATATGAAAAACACACCAAATTATGAATGGGGTTCTGACAAAAATAGTATCCCTTATTCTATGTCAAATGAGTAAATTTGTCGGGATGACAGGATTTGAACCTGCGACCCCACGGCCCCCAGCCGTGTGCGCTAACCGGACTGCGCCACATCCCGTTTTGGCAAATATAAATTATATGTTATGAATAAAAAGTTAAATATTAAAAATTTAAAACAACGTGAAATAATCCCTGGATTTAATGGAAAATTTGTTAATGGGGAAAATATAACTTGGGCATTTTGGGAGATCAAAAAAGATTCATCAATACCTGAACATTTTCATATACATGAGCAAATTATGCACGTAATTAGTGGAGAATTTGAGTTCACAGTTGATGGAATAACAAGTGTATTTTCGAATGGTGACACTATTGTAATACCATCTAATACCCCGCACAAAGGAAAAGCTTTAACAAGTTGTAAAATAATGGATGTATTTAGTCCTAAAAGAGAGGAATACAAATGAAAATAAGTTTAAAAAATAAAAAAGCGTTCGTAGGTGGGAGTAGCAAGGGTTTAGGTTATGCAGTTGCTAAACAATTAGCAATTTGTGGTGCTGAGGTTACACTAGTTTCGAGAAATGAATCTTTATTGAAAAAAAATATAATTGAACTAAAAGAATTAACAGGGCGTAATCATAATTTTCTGTTAGTAGATTACAATAATTCAAAAGATTATAAAAAAATTATTGATGACTTCTTTAAAATAAATACAATCGACATTTTAATTAATAACACCCAAGGACCTCCAGCTGGGGATGTTCTGAGTGTAGGGGAGTTAGATTATGAAAAATCATTTAATCTTTTATTTCAAAATACTGTAAATACATCAATGGCTGCAATGAAAGGAATGAAAAAAAATAGTTGGGGAAGAATTATCAATATGACATCTGTCTCTGTAAAAGAGCCTTTATCATACCTAGCTCTATCAAATACTATAAGATCTGCTGTAACGAGTTGGGGTAAAACTTTATCAATAGAATCAGGAAAATATAATATTACTGTCAATAACATTCTCACAGGCTTCTTTAATACCGAGAGATTGAATCAGTTAAACGAAGAAAAAGCAAAAAAATTTAATGTTAAGACAAGTGAGGTGTTTGAAAAAATGTCAGAAATGGTCCCGTTAAAAAGGATTGGTGAACCTGAGGAATTTGGATATTTAATAGCCTTTTTATCCTCAGAGTATTCAAGTTATATCAATGGAGTAAATATTCCAATCGACGGTGGTTTACTTAAATCAATGT
>NZZF01000023.1 GCA_002702385.1 Flavobacteriaceae bacterium
ATTAATTTTAATGTCTTTTGGATGTGGCCCTGCTATTTTAGCAACTTCAAAATTCTACAAAATCACATTGCCTTTTTCTATTCTAATGGCAGTTTCAGTTTATTATCTAAATGATATTTTGATTGATATATATGGCATAAATGGAGCTGCACTTTCGACACTTATAGTTGTTCTTTTTTTTACCTCATTGAAAATTGTTTTTATAAAATATAAATTAAAAATCAGTCCTTACTCTATCAATAGTATAAAGGTAATTTCAATAATTACTATAATGTTTTTTGCTTTTCAAAATTTCAAATTAACTGACAACAATATATTGTCTATAATTATTGATTCAGTTTTAATAACAATAATTTATACTTCAATAATTTATTTCATGAACGTTTCAGAGCCAATTAACAAATTGATTAAAAATATTTTATCAGGAAAGCTTAGGCTTTAGATGGCCTAATAACAAAGACTTACCATCTTTAATTAAATCTTCAGGCGTACCTTTAAATACTAAGTCTCCTCCATCATCTCCTCCAAATGGCCCCAAATCAATTATATAGTCAGATGACTTTATCAAGTCTAAGTTATGTTCAACAATAATTATTGAATGTCCAAACTCAATCAATAAGTTAAAAGATTTTATAAGCTTTTTTATGTCATGAAAATGAAGGCCTGTGGTTGGCTCATCAAAAATAAACAGTGTCTTTTCTTTATTAGACCCTTTCAATAAAAACGAAGCTAGTTTAATCCTTTGTGCTTCACCGCCTGAGAGGGTTGATGAAGATTGTCCCAGTTTTACATATCCCATTCCTACATCTAATAAAGCTTTAAGTTTGTTTGCTATTTTGTTTTGATTCTTTTCTTGAAAAAAAATATAAGCATCTTGAATGGTTAAATTTAAAATATCATCGATATTTTTATTTTCAAACTTAACCTTTAAAACTTCTTTTTTAAATCTCTTGCCTTTGCATGACTCGCATGTAAGAACAATATCAGACATAAATTGCATCTCAATTTTTATTGATCCTTCGCCCTTACATTCATCACATCTTCCTCCATCAACATTAAAAGAAAAATGTTTAGGTTTTAGGCCAAATTGCTTAGAAGTGTTTTGAATTGAAAATAGTGCACGAATATCATCATACACTTTAATATAAGTTGCGGGATTGGATCTTGAAGATTGTCCAATTGGATTTTGATCTATGTATTCAATTGAATTAATTTCTTCTAAATCCCCCTTGATTTGATTAAACTGTCCTGGCTTTTCTTTAAAAATCCCTTTTTCTTTCAATAATGCAGGATATAAAATATTCTTAACTAATGTAGTTTTACCACTACCTGAAAGACCAGTAACACATACCATCATATTTAGAGGAAAATCAACATTTATATTTTTTAAATTGTTTTCTCTACATCCAAATAGTGATAATTTTTTTGATATTTTTCTTCTAGATGTAGGTACTTCTATACTTAAAGATTTGTTCAAATAATTAGCAGTTAATGAGTTTGATTTAAGAAGCTTTTTAATATTTCCTTGAGCTACAACACTTCCTCCTTCAGAGCCTGCTCCAGGTCCCAAATCGATTATATGATCTGCAGATCTTATTATGTCCTCATCGTGTTCAACAACTATGACTGAGTTTCCAATTTTTTTAAGATTTAATAATATTTCGATCAATTTCAAAGTGTCCTCTGGATGTAAACCAACACTAGGCTCATCCAGCACATAAATAGACCCTACTAAAGCGCTACCCAAAGAAGTAGCTAAATTAATTCTTTGAGTTTCACCTCCAGAAAGTGAATTAGATTTTCTATTTAAGGTTAAATAACCGAGTCCTACATTTTTAGAAAATTCCAACCTACTTATAATCTCTTTTAATAATCTTTCACTTTTGCTTACTGCCTCACCTTTCAATTTTATTTGTTTAAAAAAATCTAGCAACTTAGAAATTGGTATATCTACTAAGTCTGTAATTGAAAGGCCATTAACTTTTACATAATTAGCTTCTTTTCTCAATCTTTTTCCCTTACAGTATGAGCAGACTGTTCTTCCTCTATATCTCGATAACATTACCCTGTTCTGAATCTTATACATTTTTTGTTCCAGTTTTTTAAAGAAAAAGTCTATCCCTTTAAAATGTTCATTACCGCTCCATAATAATTCTTTATGCTCTTTTGATAACTCAAAATAAGGTCTATGAATTGGGAAATCGAATAAATGAGCATTCTTAACAAGTAATTGTTTATATTTTCTTAGTTTCTGACCTCTCCATGGAGCAATACAATCATCATAAACTGATAAAGAAGTATTTGGTATCACCAGCTCAGGGTCTATACCGATAATATCTCCATATCCTCCACATTTTGAACAAGCTCCATAAGGATTATTAAAACTGAACAAATGTTCGTTTGGCTCTAAGTAACTAATACCCTTTTCTTGAAATTTTTTTGTAAAGAAATGATATGAATTTGTACTAATTTTTTTTAAGTACAATGAGCCATTACCTACATTAAATGCATTTTCAATAGAATCTACAATTCTATTAATGTAATCTTTATCGTTCTTAAATATTGATCTGTCAATAACCAAATAGGCGCTTTTGAATTTCCTTTCAACATAATCTTCAATCATTTCAATTTTACCATCAATTTCAATTCTAGCAAAGCCTTGATTTAAATAGAGGTTTAGGTAATCTTTAAAACTCAATTCTTCCGGTGGATAAAGCTTTATCATGATCAAAAACTTATCTCCTTCATTTAGCTTCTTAATAAAATCTAAAACGCTATTAACACTATCTTTTTTTACTTCATTGCCTGACGATGGAGATATCGTTTTTCCAACTCTAGCATATAATAATTTTATGTATTCATATATTTCTGAACTAGTACCTACAGTCGACCTTGGATTAGAGTTGTTAACTCTTTGTTCTATAGCAATAGCAGGCGATAGGCCTTCAATATTTTTAACTTTTGGCTTATTTAATTTTCCTAAGAATTGTCTTGCATATGAGGACAAGCTTTCAATAAATCGTCTTTGACCTTCAGCATATATTGTATCAAATGCCAAGCTAGATTTTCCTGAACCTGACAATCCAGTGATTACCACCAATTGTTTTTTTGGAATAGATACGTCAATAGATTTTAAATTATGCATTTCTGCTCCTTTAATTTCTATAGTATTTTTCACTTTCTTTTTATTAATCACTTTGCTATCCATAAATATGGGTCTAAGGCAGTTGTATTATTAAAAATACTAAACTGCAAGGTTGTTTTAGATTCTGAGTTATTGCTAAATACCTGACCAATTATATCTAGAGACTCAATATTTTGTCCTTTACTAACATACACTTTCGATAAGTTCTTGTATACACTAATATAATTTCCATGTTGGATTAACAACGTTAAGTTGCTGCCTTTAAATTTTAAAATTGATAATACTTTACCTTTAAACACAGCCCTAATGTTTGCGTTTTTTGTTGTTGCAATTACTATTCCATTACTTTTAATCTTTGTTGTTCTAACAACAGGGTGTGGTTGCAATCCAAACTTTTGTATAATTACACCTCTTTCAACTGGCCACGGCAAATTACCCTTATTTTTAGAAAAACTTTCTGCTAAAGCTTTTGCTTCAGGTGTAAGAGAAAATGTCGTAGAAGATGTGTTTTTATTTGATTCTCTAATTGCTTCTTTAATTAGCCTGTCAATTTCCTTATCTAAAAGAGATGCTTGTTTTTGTTTGTCGTTGATCTGCTTTTTATATGTGCTTTCTCTTTTTCTTAATGAATTGATTAGAGTGTTTTGCTCTTTCTTTTCATTATCAAGCTCCATTCTTTCAATCATATTTGACTCTATTAGAGATTCTTTTTGAGAAATTATAATTTTTAAAGTATCGTTTGAGGCTTTAACGCCTTCCACTTTATCTTGAATTGAAGAAGCCATTTCTTTTCTGCTTTTTGAAAATTGATCAAAATATTGTGATCTTTTTAATGCTTGTAAAAAATTTTGTGAAGAAAGCAGAAACATTATTCTACTTTCTTTTAGCCTGCTTTTGTATGAATTAAATACCATATCAGCATAATCTTTTCTAGCGCTAAGAATCTCAATATTTAACTTGTTTATTTTGTCTTCATTTCTTACAACATTAGAGTTAAGCAAATTGATTTGTTGATTGGTAAGCTTTATTAATGATTGTTTTCTATTTATTTTTAGAGTTAAATTTTCAAGATCACTAAAGGCGTTTTTCTTCTTTTTTGAATTATCAATCAATAATGAATTAATTTTTAAAATCTCTTCTTTTAAAACTTTTCTTTTATTTTCGAGTTCTTTAATTTTTTGTGTTTGGCCTACAAAAACATAAGGAATTAAAAAAAAGATTAACGATATTTTAATAAAAAACTTTTTCAAATTTTAATTCTTGAATAGCCTTTTGGAACTCTGTAAGGGAATGTTAATCCCCTGTCCAAAAGCCTTGATCTATTCTTTATATTTAAATTAATTACATTATTGTCATATATAATTCTCGCTCTAATTTGAGATGGAATGTCTTTTGTTTTATCGATGAGTTTTCCAGAATATAATAACTGAATAGAAGCCCCTGACTTATTGTGAACTATTGATTGTTGTGTTAAATTTTTCATCTGACTATCGAATACAAACCTAAAATTGAAATCATTTGAGTAATTCTCAAATAAAACACCTTCATCAATAATCGATTTTTTTGAGTCATTTAACTTATCTACTGAAAATAGTGGGTTACCAATTAAAATCCTTTGTACTTCCTCCAATCCAAGATTCAAATTAAATTTACTATTAAGCTCATCTATTGAACTTTGAAAATATTCTCTATTAATTCTATCATAACCTAAAACCTTATCGCTTTCAATAAGAATTTTAAATACAGGCAAAATAACGTTTCCTGAAAGTAAAATTTTAGAACCTGAGTCTATACGAGAAGTTAAATCAAAAGTTAGATATTGCTTATTGATTTGTAAATTGACCTTGCTTGAAATAATAATATTATCAAATAAAAAAGGTAAAAAATTTTCAAGTTCTGTAGTTGACTCGATTTCTATTGGGACAGTTTTTTTTTCAGAAATCTTTTTTTTTGAAGCACCACAGCTTATTAATGCAAACATTAAAAAGAAGTAGAAAAAACGCATCCTATGAAGATATTAATTACTTCCTGTACTGCCAAACCCAGAAGCTCCTCTTGATGTTAAATTTATTTTGTCTGAAGTTTCCCATTCTACTTTTTCAAATTTTGATATTACTAATTGAGCTATTCTATCTCCGCTATTAACAACAAACTCTTCATTTGAATGATTAATTAAAATAACCCCAACATCTCCTCTGTAATCAGCATCAATAGTGCCAGGAGAATTTAAAACAGTAATTCCTTTTTTAAAAGCCAAGCCACTTCTAGGTCTTACTTGTGCTTCATAGCCTTCAGGCAATTCGATATGTAACCCGGTTTTAATTAACTTTCTTTCTCCAGGATTTAAAGTTATTGGCTCTTCTGCATAAGCACGTAGGTCCATTCCAGCTGAAAGTGAGGTCTCGTAGTTAGGAATCGGGTTATTAGATTTATTAATAATTTTAACTTTCATGAAGTTAAATTACCCTTTTAAAGCTTCAGCTCCTGAAACTATTTCTAAAATTTCATTGGTAATCGCAGCTTGTCTAGCTTTATTATAAGTTAAAACTAAATCATCTTTAAGCTCTGTTGCATTATCAGTAGCTTTATGCATGGCTGTCATTCTTGCTCCGTGTTCTCCTGCAAATGAATCTCTTATAGATTTAAATAGTTGAATCTTCAACGATTTTGGAACAAGCTCTGAAACAATTTGCTCCATTGAAGGCTCGAATATATAATCTGATAATGGCTCAGACTCCTCAGGACTAACTATTGGTAGAAACTGCTCAGTTTTAATTATTTGATTAGCCGCATTTTTAAAACTATTGAAGATAATCTCAACATGATCAAAATTGCCAGAACTAAATTCTTCTATAATTTTTTCTGTGATTTTTGAAGATTCTTCATAGGTTAAATTGTCGTAAATAAAACTATAATTATCTATTACATTTTCAGTCTTAGAAAGAACATCATTTGCTTTTTTACCAATAACTAAATAGCTAAAGTTAGCATTGGAAAACTTTTCAGAATTTTTTAATGCAAGTGATTGTTTAATCACATTGGAATTGAATGCTCCGCAAAGACCTTTATTAGATGAAATAGCAACCACAAGAATATTTTTCACTGGTCTAGAGTCAGATAGATAAGAAATACTTGAGGAAGAAATAATTTGAGAAAAACTTGACATTAATTCGGTTAATTTCTCAGAATAAGGTCTCATGGCTGTAATAGCGTCTTGAGCTTTTTTAAGCTTAGCTGCTGAAACCATTTTCATTGCACTAGTAATCTTCATGGTTGAAGTTACAGATGAGATTCTATTTCTTATTTCTTTTAGGTTTGCCATTAATTATTCGTATGATGAACTTATTTCAGCCCCAACTTTTTCTAAAGCAGTAATTACATCATCTGTTAATTTTCCTTCTTTTATTGAGTCAAGAATCTTTCTGTATTTTAAATTCATAAGTTCTAAAAACTTCTTTTCAAACTCTTTTACTTTATCAACCGGAACAGATTTTAACAAGTTTTTTGATCCTAAATAAATTATTGCGACTTGATCTTCAACAGTGAAAGGGTCATTTTGGGCTTGCTTTAATATTTCAACATTACGCATACCTTTTTCAATAACCCCTAAAGTCACAGGGTCCAAGTCTGATCCAAACTTAGCAAATGCTTGCAGTTCTCTAAACTGAGCTTGATCAAGTTTTAATGTCCCTGCTACTTTTTTCATTGACTTAATCTGAGCTGATCCTCCCACTCGAGAAACTGAAATTCCTACGTTAATTGCTGGACGTACACCAGAATTGAACAAGTCAGATTCTAAAAATATCTGACCATCAGTAATTGAAATTACATTAGTTGGAATATATGCAGAAACATCTCCTGCTTGAGTCTCAATAATTGGAAGTGCTGTTAAAGATCCTCCACCTTTAACAACGGGTTTTAATGGTTCTGGAAGATCATTCATGTTTTTTGCTATATCATCGTCATTAATAACCTTTGCTGATCTTTCAAGAAGTCTAGAATGAAGGTAAAAGACATCTCCAGGATAAGCTTCTCTTCCTGGGGGTCTTCTTAACAATAATGAAACTTCACGGTAAGCAACTGCTTGTTTGGAAAGGTCATCATAAATGATTAAGGCTGGTCTTCCAGTGTCTCTAAAGTATTCTCCAATAGCAGCTCCAGCAAAAGGAGCATAAACTTGCATTGGAGCAGGGTCAGAAGCATTAGCAGCAACAATTGTCGTATAAGCTAGTGCGCCTTTATCCTCAAGAGTTTTTGCGATTCCAGCAACAGTAGAGGCTTTTTGACCTACAGCAACATAAATACAATATACAGGATTGCCTGCATCATAAAATTCTTTTTGATTTAAAATTGTATCAATACATACTGTAGTTTTTCCAGTTTGTCTATCACCAATCACAAGCTCTCTTTGGCCTCTTCCAATTGGAATCATTGCATCAATAGACTTGATTCCAGTTTGTAAAGGCTCGTTAACAGGCTGCCTGTAAATAACACCAGGAGCTTTTCTTTCTAAAGGCATTTCATACATTTTTCCTTCAATCTTCCCTTTACCATCAATTGGTTGGCCCAATGTGTTTACAACTCTACCAACAACTCCTTCTCCAACATTAATAGATGCAATTCTTTTTGTTCTTTTAACGATGTCTCCTTCTTTAATCTCTTTTGATGGACCTAAAAGTACTACTCCAACATTATCCTCTTCAAGATTTAGTACGATCCCTTCCATTCCATTTTCAAATTGCACTAATTCTCCATATTGAACATTGGAAAGTCCATAAACTCTAGAAATTCCATCCCCAACCTGGAGAACAGTTCCTACTTCGTCAAGTGAGGGAGAAACATCGCTTCCCGTTAATTGTTTTTTAATAATCGCTGATATTTCAGCAGGCTTAATATCTGCCATAACTTATTGTATTGATATATTAATAAAATCTTGTTTTAACTTATTTAATTGATTTTTAAAGCTAGCGTCATACTGTAAATCTCCTATACGCAAAACAAATCCCCCAACTATATTTGAATCAATTTTGTTTACAAGGGTTATGTTTTTATTAGTAATATTTCTAACCTTATTTTCAATTTCTTTAATTGTTGAAGATTTAAGCTCAGAGGATGAAGTTAAAACAACCTCTTGGTTTTGAACGTGTTCATTATACAATACGACAAAACTATTAGCTACATCATCAAAAAGATCAATTCTTCTGTTTTTCATCAAAAGCTCAATCAGATCTTTAGTTCTTTTAGAAGAGTTTTTAAATACAGCTTTAAGAGCATTGAGCTTATCAGAATCTTTGACAACTTTACTGTCTACGAAAAGTTTTAATTCTTTAGACTCTTCAAAAGCTTTTGAAACACTTTTCATATCCTCAAAAACCAAATCTAAATCCTTTTTGTTTTCAAGACATGATTGAAGTGTTGCTTTTGCGTATCTATATGCTGCTCTGTTATAAATCACTTAAGCTTAACATCTTTTAAAAGTTCTTCAACAATTTGCATTTGTTTGTTGTCGTCCGACAACTTTTCTTTAAGTAGCTTTTCAGCAATATCAATTGAAAGAGACGCAACTTGTTTTTTAATGTCAGAAACAGCTGCATTTTTTTCATTTTTGATTGCTTCATTAGCACTTTCTATAATTTTTTGGGCTTCGGTTTTAGCCTCATCTTTAGCTTGAGAAACAATAGAGTTTTTAAGATCCCTAGCTTCTTTTAAAAGAGCATCTCTTTCAACTCTAGCTTGTTTCATAATCTTGTCATTATCAGCTTTCAAAGATTCCATTTCCTCTTTAGCTAATTCAGCAGATTGCAATGCATCTTTAATGCCTTGTTCTCTATCATTAACAGCTTTTAGAATAGGTCCCCAAGCATACTTTTTTAGTATAAAAATAAGTATGACAAAGATTACAGTTTGCCAAAAAAACAGGCCAATTGAAAATTCTTCAATTAGTTTTTCCATTAGATATAATTTAGATTAATCTTAATTATCTAATTGAATTATAATGCAAACAATGCTGCAAAACCAATTCCTTCAACTAAAGCTGCTAAAATTAGGGCAGCTACTTGAATTTTTCCACTAGCATCTGGTTGACGTCCGATGGCTTCCATTGCTCCTTTACCAATTTGACCAATTCCAATTCCAACTCCGATTACTACTAGGCCACCGCCCACTATTAAAGGTATTTCCATAATTATCTATTTAAATTAAACTTTTTCATTTTTAATGTGCTTCACTATGATCTTCTACTGCAAAACCAAAATATAATGCAGAAAGCATAGTGAAAATATACGCTTGTAATAATGCTACTAATATCTCAATTATAGCAATAAAAAATGCAAGAAAGAAAGACAAGCTGCTTCCAATCCAAGCTTTAAAAATAAACATTAACCCTATCAAGCTATATAAAACTATGTGTCCAGCTTGAATATTTGCATAAAGCCTAATTAATAATGAAAAAGGCTTTATGAAAACTCCTAAAAATTCTATTGGTGCTAATACTATTTTAATTAATACTGGAACACCAGGCATCCAGAAAATATGACCCCAATAATTTTTATTTGCAGTTAAGTTTGTTATTAAAAAGGTTAACAGCGCTAAAGAAAATGTAACAGCAATATTACCAGTTACATTAACTCCAAGAGGTGTTAAACCTAACATGTTTAAAAACCAAACAAAGAAAAATACTGTAAGTAAAAAGCTCATATAGTTTTTATACTTTTTAAGTCCAATATTTGGAATGGCTATGTCATCTCTAATGTATAAAATGATTGGCTCAAAAAACCTCCCAATCCCTTTTGAAACACCATTATTAGTCTTATACGATTTGGCTAATGAAGTAAATAAGAAAAACATTAAAACTGATACTAATAAAATTGTAGCAATGTTTTTTGTAATTGAAAAATCCAAGGGTTTCTCATTTAAAACCTTTCCTTCGTCCGAAATATTTATTGTCCCTTGACTATCAGTTTTATAAATCTTATTATTATCATAATTCATTCTATAAAAACTTTCATTATCAACCACGACTTTCTTGCCATGTTTAAAATCTGAAGACATAAAAAATTTAAATCCATTGTCGTATAAAATCACTGGCATTGGAAGTTCAATGTATGTTTTTTTACCAGTCTCATCATTAGTGAAACTTGTAAGATAAAAACTGTGAGAGTCTTTTAAGTGATGCTTAATATATTTTTTAATTTCTGATTTTATATCCCCTTTTTCTTCAGGGTTTTTATCTTCATCTATTGCATGCGAAGACAAGGAAAATAGGGCAAAAAATAAAATAAAAAATTTTACGTGCTTCATCAATAAATTAAAGCAATTTTAATAATGGCGCAAAGTTAAAACTTTAAAAGGAAAATGAAAGCTATTTATTCAATTTATTTACCTGCGTGTAAACTAAATAAAAAGCTAATAAAAAACCTACGAGAGTTAATGAAAAAGTAAAGGTTTTATTTTGATCGTAAAGAGAATCAAGCCATTTGCCAAGCCTTGAAAAAAGAAATATTGTAATTCCCATTTCAAAGCTGATTAATAAAAATATTTTTAATGGATTAGGCTGTTTTTTCAGACTGAGTATTGTTTTCTTGTTGAGTATCTAATGCTTTTAATTTTTTAGATGACTTCATTGCAATAGTAGCGTCTACCTGGGCTCCTTCTTCAACAGAAAGTTTTCCAGTGGCTATTTCTCCTTTTATATATGATTCAGCCATTAATGATAGGGTTTCGCTTACCTCAATAGTACCTGAAACATTTCCAGAAATATCTGCATTTGAGCAATTTAATTTTCCTGAAATTTTTCCATTGTTACCAACTACCACTTTTCCAGATGTAGTTATGGTTCCTTCGACTTCACCATCAATTCTAAAATCTGCTTTAGAAAATATATCACCGACTATTTTTGTTGACTTTTCAATCACATCAACTGAGGGTGAAGAAAAAAATTTGTTTTCTGCCATGATCTATAAATTTAATTTATCTAACGTTTTAAAAACCAATGCATTAATGAATTGGGAGGTTGAAATTACAAAATATTTATTGTTTAGCAATTTTTCTTCTGTTTTCAATAATTTTTCAGCCGCTTCTTTTGCATTATTAAAACTGTCGTATCCATATGAAACTAATAAATCATTTTTTTTGTCGTAATATTCTTTTTTAAAGTTTTCATTAATAACATTAACTTTTTTATCAACTAAAAATAAATACACGTATGTATTTTTTTTTAAGTTAAGTTCATTGTTTAATTGAACTCTTTTAACCACACTGATTGTTTCTTCTAATTCATCTTTAAACTCCGGAAAATTTAATTTGAGATTATCCAAAGACTCTATGTAGGATTTTATTCCATCTCTTTTAGCAATTATTCTTGATTGAACAACCTTAAGATTGTACTGGTCTAATCTATTTAAAGTAAGTTGGTTTAAAGAGTCTAGAAGTTTGGTTGCAATTTGAAATTTATTGATACTAACTAAGTTTTGTAATGAGTCAATAATAATTTCTTGAGATTGAACTGTGTTTAAAGCTTCATTTGTTATTCTTTTTGCATAAATAGAATTAGGGTGTTTAGTTAGAATATCTTGTTTTATTTCTTCAGAGGTTTTAGAGTTCATTTTTTGTAATGAAACGTATTCATAATATTTAGACTTAAGCTTTTCATCATCGCTGAGAAAAGTTTCATCAATTTTTTGAATATTGTTTAATGATTTAAGGTGGTCTTGTAAAAACTCGTTGTAATAAACCCCAAGTTTTAATAAGTTTTGGTTATAAATTTTATTCAAGCTGTCAACCTCCATTTCAGTTAGCTTATAATTTCTTTTTATTAATGGCTCTTTATTGGTTTCCGTATTATTACGTTCTTGACGTATTTCATTTTTAAATGTTTGGTTCATCTTCCAATTGTCTTTAATTTCAATATTGCCCCATTTTCTTTTGAAATCTTCTATTCCTTTATCAATTGCATCTTGATTATAGTAATAAAAAACCCCTCTCATTCTATCCTTTTGCTTAATGATATCCTCTTTGGTTACAGATGGCTGAGATTCCTCAAAAATCTTTTCTATTTCTTTATCATTAAGTTTTGACAACATAAAAGCAGAGTCTATTTCGATATTTTCTTGTTCTAAATCCACTATGTTTTTAAGTTTATTTTTTAAACTTTTAAGCTGAAAAAAATCTTTAGACGATTTATCTTCATAATTCAACAGTGTATCAATGTATTTTGAAGTATTTAAATAATTTCTGTCATTGTAAGCAATGTTTTGTAGATTTCTGTATGTTCTTATTTTTAACTGGATATCCTCCTTATTAAACTTTAATGACTTGTTAAACAAAAGGGTTGCTTTTAAAGTGTTGCTTTTAAGAGCGCTCAAAGCCTCATAATAAAAAATCAATGAGTTATTTTCAGGATATCTAGCGCTTTTAATAAGAGCATTGTATTCATCAGTTTTTTCATTTCCAATGATATTTGCTAATCTTAGTTTTGATTCTAAATACATTTCAGATGATTTATTAATCCCTGAATTAAGTGTTTTTGAATAATAAATTTTAGCAGAATCTTTTTGATTAAGTTGTGAATAAATCTGAGCCGAAATAAAGCTTGATCTTGACTTTAGTTTTTTATCGTTGGATAACTTAGATAACTTTTTGAGGTCAATCAAGGCTTTGTTGTAATTTTTTTTGATAATCTCAGACTGAGCTCGGGCTAAAAGAACATTCATACTTGCAGCTTCTTGTTCTTTATTAGTTTCTTCTTCAATTATCTTTAAGGCGAGATCTGCTTGATCCAGATTTAAATAAATCATTGTTTTCCATAACAATGCTTCTTCCCGGCTATTAACTGTTTGTCCAAATGCTTGTAATGCAGAAATATATCTCTGGTCATAAAACCTTGATTTACCCATTAACAAGTATGCTTTGTCTCTTATTCTAATTTGTTCATTTTTAGATTTTTGAATGGCTTTAATGGCTTTTTCTTCAGATTTTAAAAAGTTTTTTGTTGGAACAAGAGAGCTCTGATCAGAATATTTCAATCCTTCAATTAGAGGGATTATTTCCCAATAGTTTTCTTTATGGTTGTTTTTTAAAACCTTAAGCCCTTCGTTAAAATAGTTTTCACCATTAAACAAAATGTTATACTCTATTTTAATTGAACTAACTTTTATTTTTTCATTGCTTGTCTTGCAAGAAAGAACAATTAACAAAACCCATATATATTTAAATTGTTTAATCATTTTTTCAATAGCATTTTAATATTTCATATTATTGCATTCGAATATGGATACTACAAAAGTAACTTTAATTTTGGACGGAGAACAACATGAGTTTGAGATGGATAAAAACGATGTAGTTCTTGACATTGCTCTTTCTGAAGGAATTGACGCCCCTTATTCTTGTCAAGGGGGAATTTGTTTGACCTGTATGGGAAAAATTAAAAGTGGAAAAGCCAAAATGATTGACAATCAGCTTTTAAGTGATGAAGAAATTGAAGATGGTTGCATTCTGACCTGTCAAGCGGTTCCTGAATCTAGTACGTTGATTATAGATTATGACGATGTTTGATTTAAAATTTGATCTGCTCTGTATAGAAGCCCATTTAAATCAATAGATCTCATCGCGTCTTCATATCCTTTAATTTTTTTATTCCCATAGATTGAAGTTGGTATTAAAGGAAATTGAGTTCTATCAACCGTGAATTGATTTTCTTCTATTGAGTTAAATGTTGAAAAACCTGTGAAGGGGTGTGTTAATCCCCAAATAGTAATAACTGGCACATTGTAAATAGAAGCTATATGTCCATTAGCAGAGTCCATAGAAATCATCAAGTCGAGATTAGAAATTAATTCAACCTCTTGTCTAAAATTTGTATTAGAAGAAGGGCAATCTACATTTTTATAAGAGCTTTTCCATTTTTCCAAAATTTTAAGCTCCTCTCCAAATCCAAATAAAAAAACTTGATTGTTTTGAGATAAATAAGCAATTATTTTTTGCATTAAATCGAGAGGGTATACTTTTCCAATATGCTTTGCGAATGGAGCAATCCCTACTTTTGGTTTATTGGTTGTAATCTCAAAATTATTTAAGGTTTTAGGCATTGGATATGTATGGTCTTTTGAAAGATCAATTTGATACCCAAGCTTATTAAACACTTCTTGGTATTTAAAATGAATAGGAGTTAGGGGTTTAAAAACTTTGTTTTTTGAACGAGTTAGTCTATTTTTTTCTGTTCTCATTTTATCTAAACGCTTAACATTATAAAAACACAGTTTAAATAAAACAGTAAGAATTCTAGTTCTTAAAACATGATGAAGATCAGCAACTTTATTCGGTTTAATCTTTTTTAAATCTTTAAAAAGCTTAAAAATTCCATAAAAACCCTTATGCCTATTTTCAAAATCTACCTGAAAAAAAGAAAGGTTCTGATGTTCCTCAAATAATGGTTTAAATTTTTTTCTTGAGACTATTATAAACTCTTCATCTGGATGTTTTTTACATAAACACCTTATAATAGGAACTATCATGGCCACATCACCTAAAGAAGAAAACCTTAGAATGAGTGTCTTTTTCATAACTAGTCCTTATATAGTTCAGGATTCAACTTATCATCATTATACATTTTCATTTGTTTATAAGTAAGGGCCATTGTTTTTCCAATAGAGATATTTTGAAGAAGCTGATCTATAGCTTTTGAAAGATTTTTTCTTTGAGCTTTTAAAATCTCTAATTTACTTACACAAGAAAGTCTATGCTTTTCATCNGCTGAAGATCTATTTGCCTCAANATCCATATGAAAAATTTTAAGCTCTAAAATTGATAGTCGATCAATTGCCCAAGCAGGAGTTTCAGTATTAATATTANATTCTTCAGTAATTTTTACGTTTGAAAATTTATTAAAGAAATAATCATCAATAACTTCAACCATATCTGTTCTCTCTTGGTTGCTTTTATCAATTCTTCTTTTAATTTGCAATGCTTCACTAGGATCAATACTAGGTCTTCTAATAATATCTTCAAGATGCCATTGAACTGTATCAATCCATGACTTTTTGTAAATGTTTTTTTTAAAAACTTCATCATCAGAATAAGGGTTTTTTAATTCTTGGTCTACGGAATCGAAAACATGATAGTCATCAATAGCTCTTTTAAAAATTGAAACACATTCATTAGAGATTGTCATATGCTTTAAATATAATTAAACTAAGTTCAACAAAAATAAATATTGTTATTATCTTTGTTGTATGATGAAAGAATTATTTGAAGCAATAGAGTTCTTATTTGTTGAAATTCTATTTTTCCCTTTTGATTTTATACGTCTAGATATTGGTAGTTGGATTTTTCAAAACGCCATAAATTTTAGTTTTATTTTTGTTATTTCAGCAGCATTAGTCTACTGGACTTTAGAGCTTGTAAAGTATGACAAAAATGAGGGTAAAGAAACTGAAGTTACAGCGCATTCTTTTTTATAAATCAAAACCAATATCTTCCCTGTAGATTTTTCCTTCAAATTCAATTAAACTTATTGATTCGTAACTCTTTTTAAGTGCGTCTATAAAGTTTTTAGAAGAAGAAACCACTGAAAGAACCCTTCCTCCATTAGTTAGAACAGTTTTATCCTTTAGCAAGGTGCCTGCGTGAAAAACAGTAGATTTATTTGTGTTTTCTAAGCCTGTAATCTTAAAGCCTTTATTATAAGATTCTGGATATCCTTTTGAGGCTAAAACAACATTTGCATAATGATTTGAATCTATTTCTAGTTTAATCTTATTAAGGTTTTGGTTTTCAATTGCAAGTAATATTTGTAAGAAATCGTTTTTTATCCTTGGCAAAACAACTTGTGTTTCAGGGTCGCCCATTCTAACATTATACTCAATAACGTAAGGACTGCCGTTTACATTGATCAGACCAATAAAAATAAATCCTTTATAGTTAATTCCTTCATTTATTAAGCCATTTATTGTAGGCTTAATAATTCTTTCATCAATTTTGTTAGACATTTCATCATCCATAAATGAAACTGGAGATATTGATCCCATACCTCCAGTGTTTAACCCTTTGTCT
This sequence comes from Flavobacteriaceae bacterium, assembly GCA_002702385.1. Lineage (GTDB taxonomy): Bacteria > Bacteroidota > Bacteroidia > Flavobacteriales > Flavobacteriaceae > Eutrophosalina. Next base: position 16,193 of record NZZF01000023.1, read on the forward strand.
CCCTCTCCAATTCTTTTGTAATCCTTAGCAAATGGAAGAGTCAAGTAATTTTTTCCATCAAAAAGGACAAAGCAAGACATCTCAATACCTGAAAGAAAATCTTCAATTACAACAGTTTCAGAAGATTTTCCAAAGCTATTATTAAGAAGCATATCTTCTAGTACAGCTTTAGCATCAACAAACTTATCAACTATAACAACTCCTTTTCCCGCTGCAGGCCCATCAGCTTTAAGAACATATGGTCCGCTCTTTTTGTTCAAATAATTAATTCCTTGTGAAATAGTTTCTTTAGTAAATGATTTTGACTGTGCGGTAGGAATATTATATTTTGACATAAACTCTTTAGCAAAATCTTTACTACCCTCTAGCATTGCTCCACGCTTAGACGGACCTATAACTATTGTGTCGCTAATTTGATTATCTGACTTGACAAAATCATAAACGCCGTCAATTAAAGGAATTTCAGGACCAACTAGGATAAGATTGATAGAATTATCAATAACGGCTTTTTTAAGATTTTGAAAATTAAACTCAAAGTATAGAGATTTAGTAATAGTTGATATTGCTGCGTTTGGATTTATAGAAAACAGAGAAACTTTTGTATTAGACTTAAGAAGTTGATGAAAAAAAACATGTTCTCTCGCTCCAGAACCTATAATCAAAATATTCATTTTATAAAATTAATTTATTTATAATGTTTTAAGTCAATTTATGTAAACAAAAAAACTTCGATAACAAAAATTATTATATTGGTTTTAAATATGTTTGAACATTTAAAATTTGTTATAACTTATTGGTTATCAGCATTTTAAAAATAGGATACGGAAAAACGAACTATTAATTTCAATATTATTTATATATTAGCGTTACACATGAAATGGTTTGCAATTAAAACTAAAGCCAAAAACGAGTTCAAAGCTAGAGATTTTTTCTCTTCATTTGATGTTGAATCCTATGTTCCTTTTTTTAAAACAAAAAGAGTTTGGTCAGACAGAGTAAAAAAAATTAATTCTCCCGCTATGCCTGGTTACGCTTTTTTTAAACTAAATAAGCTCGACTATAATTTGATAAATCTCAATCCTTACACAAAAAGCGTCGTAAAGGATACTAATGGAATGCCGGCAGTAATAACTGAGAATGAAATTTCTGTTTTGAAAAACTATCTCAATGGCGTTGGAACTAATGACAAATTTTTTAATTGCGATGTTGGTGAAAAAGTAAAGATTATTTCTGGTCCTATGATTTATAAAAATGGGGTTGTTGAAAAAATAAACAATAAGACTGTTACAATTACCTTAAAGTCTTTAAACATCAAGGTGGTTATAAATAAGGGTGATTTAATTGCTGCTTAAAACGCCTGTTGTTTTGCTTTTTTTGTGTGAGTAGATTGGCGAAGCTATATCTAATTACAATTCGAAAAGAAATTTTATAAAACTTGTTTTGGGCTTAAAGTTGTTACTATCAGTTTTATACGCTTTGATCCTATTGTCTGCCGGGTGTTTTGTTTCAATGATTGAAGTTTTATTTCCGGTCAAATCATAAAGCTTTGAGTTTACATCACTAATAAATTCGCTTCTGATTGAAGTTAGATGTGATTTGCTATAGTTTTTAGAGGATATAATCTTGTTTATTTGAGG
>NZZF01000024.1 GCA_002702385.1 Flavobacteriaceae bacterium
TCACTATGAGATAATTCCATCTTTTTTCTAAGTCTGTATCGTTTAATTTCAACACTTCTCAATGAAATATTTAGTAGAGGTGCAATATCTTTTGAAGAAAGATTCAATCTTAAATATGCACATAACTTAAGATCGTTATTTGTGAGGTTTGGATGTGCAGATTTAATTTTCTTTAAAAACTCTTTATCAGCATTATTGAATGCTTCTTCAAAAAATTTCCAGTCATCTTCATTGTTTAAATTTCTATCAATTGTTTTAATTACATTTTTAATTTTCTGTAAATCAGATACTTTTTTAAGATCATCTTTTATTTTGCTCAAGAACTGATTTTTCTTAATCATGCTCATTGTAGAAACAGCTAACTCTCTACTCTTACTTTCAACATCCTGTTGAAGTTTCTCGTTCTCAATATTTATCATTTCTTGATTTCTCTCAAATTCCTTTATTTCTAATTTTCTTTTATTTATCTGAGCTAGCCTAATCTCTTTCTTTAAATAATAGTTACGAGTATATCTATTGGTAATAAATATCATTAAACCAATTATCAGGGAATAATTTATAAACATAAAATTTGACAAATACCATGGTCTATTTATTGTAAAATTTACTTTATTGATTTTTGAGTTAACTGACTCTCCAATTTTATTTTTTACTTCAAAAGTGTAATTACCATATTGTAGATTATTGAAAGAAGTATTATTCTCATCTGACCAATCACTCCATTTTTCATTATATCCAATTAGTCTGTATTGATACTCATTTTTATTAAATAATTGATAATTAGTTGTTCCGTAATTAAATGAGATATTATTTGTTTCATAATCAAGTAATAAATTATCATTTAAATCTAAAATTAAGGGATCAGAATTGATTGAATTAGCTTCTATTCTGTCGATGGTAAAATTTTCTTCAAGAATATTGTAACTATTTAAATTCATTGATATGTAACCATTCTTGGTGCCTATTACATATTGCTCACCAACAGAGTTAGAGACGTTGTCAAAAACAGTTTGTCTTAGATTTATTGGAACTGTAATAGAATTAATTTTTAAATTATTTGTTACATCATCATTATATGCATAATATATATTGTCTTGAGAAAACACCCATAATTTATCTTTTTCAGAAAGCATTAATCCGGTAGGGTTAGCTGCTTTTGAAAGTGTTGAATCAATTACAAAATCTCCATTATTGTCTATGTTGTAAATTCCATACTGGTTGTGATAATAGATTTTGTTGTTGAATTTTGCAACACTAGGATTACCCTCAATAGATATGTCTTCAAGTAACGATACATTTTTAAGGCTTTGTAAATAGGGTGATAAAGTCAATCTATATACACCTTTATAGCCGTGACATACATAAATTTCATTATTGTCGGAAACCTCAAAAAAACGTGCAGATATATCATAGCCTTCTAATGAGTTTCTTAATGTCCACTCAGAGTTAACCTTTTCAAGAACGTTAATGCCTGTATAATTTCCTTCAAATATTAAATTATTAGTATTGCTTTTTCTGAAAGTCCATGATCCAAAAGTTCCGTCAATTTTCTTGGCTTTAGAACCATTGATTATAAAAGTACCCTTAGTGTGTCCACAGAAAAGTTCACCATCAATTTCTACAAGACTCCACGTTTGTTCACCCATACCATCAATCAACTTAAATTCTTCATTAAGACTATTGTTTTTATAATACAAGCCTTGATTAGTTCCAACATAAGTGAAATTTTTAAAATTTTTAAATGCATAAACGGTTCCTAAATTTCCATTAAAGTCATTATATATTTTAAAGGGTGATTTATCATTAATGACTGAAAGCCCATTATCTAGAGCTAACCATAAATTATTATTTTTATCCTCAAAGATTGACAAAACGGTATTGTTTATCAATCCATTATTCTTATTTAGAATTTCTAATTGATCTGAAAATAAATTATACTTTATTAGCCCAGAACCAACTGTTCCGATTAAAATATTATTATCAGACGAGATTTGTGATGAAAATATATTCAAATCATCTAAACTATCTAAGACAGTACTCCACTTTGAAACAATATTATTATTGATTTTAAACAAACCATCATTTTGCGTTAAAACAACAAACTCATCATTAACTTTAAACATTTCAACAAAAGGATTGTCTCTAAAAAATTTATTTGTTGTAAATGGTGTAACAGAACCATCTTTGACTGTAAATATTCCTTGATCAGGCATATGAAAGAATAGAGACTTGTCAATTTCAAAAGAATTAGATATTGCTCCTCCAGGTTTAATTACCTTAATCTCATCACTAAGTTTGTCTACAAAAATAATTCTTGATAATGACCTAAAAACAACCCAGTTCTCAAGCTCATGAATATCCCAGAATTCTTCATCTTCAAGAACATTAAAATTAAACTTCTCAGGGATGGAAGAATAATTATAAACGCCGTTTGAAGATTGTTGCCAGTAACCAAAATCTTCAGTCATACCAGAATAAATTTTATTATCAATAGCCTTAACTGATCGTACTATTGTTTCATTTGGTGATTGATAAACAGTCCAAGAACCATTATAAATTAAAATCCCAGAGCCATTAGCTACTACAATACTATTATTATTTGTCTGAGTTATCATCCAATTTTGAATATCAGATCCATAATCATCAGGAGAAAAAGATTGTATAGGTGGAATCTCTTGAGAATAAATAGAGAAAGTAAAAAATAAATATATGTAGTATATTTTTTTAATCAATTGATATTCAATTTATTAATTAAACGTATATTCAAATTTTTTAATACTCACAATATTAAAATTTAATTCATCTATGTATAGGTTTAAATTCAATAATGTTGTATTAAAAAATCAGATTGTAAACTTAATATTTTTAATTATTACAAAGTAAATTTTAACAAAAAAAAATATTTGGCACAAGATTTGAAAATTCAGTAATAAATATTGTTATGAAAAAAGATTTAAAAAACAAAAGACGAGATTTTTTAATGAATGTTTGCCCTACAGTAGCGATGGCTTTTTTAGGCATTACTGTTCTAGAATCATGTAGTTCAGGTGATGATGACATGGATATTGGAGGTGGAGGAAATAATGGTGGTGGAAATAATAATTCTAATACTGGGTATACTAAAAATGGCAATACCATAACAATCAACTTAAGTCATTCAAATTTTAATACTCTGCAATCTAACGGTTGGATGAATTTTACTGCTCAAAATATGCTAATATTAAAAATTGATAATGATACATACAGAGCTTTTACCAACTCGTGTCCACACCAAGGTACAAGAACTGCATGGACTTATAATTCATCTTCAAATAGATTTATTTGCAACAATCATGGTAATCAGTACGCATCTGATTGTACAACAGCTGGTACTGGAGGAGTATTGAAATGTTACACAACTAGTAAAAGTGGTTCAAATCTTGTTGTCACTGTTTCATAGAGATTTAAAGAAAAAATTAATATTCTTTATTTATCCTATCGGCAAGAATAGTTTTTAATTCATCAGAAGCAAAAGCGTGTTTAATTGCTTCTAAATTACTTTTTCTAAAATCTTCAATAGACCAACCAAATTTCTTGGAAATAATTTCATATTCATTCGTCAAGTCTGTAGAAGAGATAGTTCTACCATCGGTATTAATGCTCATTGATATAGAAGATTCATTAATTTGAGAAATTGGATGATCTTCTATTTTATTAAATGTTTTTGTTTTAATATTACTTGAAACACATACTTCTAAATGAAAATTATTTTCATATAAAAACTTAACTAATTTTGGATCTTTAATACACTTTACACCATGCCCAATTCTTTTTACTTTTAGTTTATCAATTGTTTCCCAAATACTCTCGGGCCCTTTAGCCTCACCAGCATGCGCTGTACAATTGATATTATTTTGCTTAGCATAATTAAATGCATCAATATGATTATCTAAAGGATAACCAGCTTCATCAGCTGCAATATCAAAACCTATAACTCCTTTTTCTTTAAATTCTTCAACAAGCTTAACTGTTTCCATACTCTCTTCTTTGGAATAATGACGAAGAGTACACAAAATAAGACCCGTAAAAATACCCGACTCTTTTGAAAGAAAATTCATAGAATTACAAAGAATGTTAACTACTTCTCTAGAATTTAAACCTTCATCTGTATGTAATAGGGGAGCAAATCTAATTTCACAATAAATTACATTATCTTGAATTAACTGATTAAAAAAATCTTCCATTACCAACTCAAGACTTTCTTTTGACTGCATCAATGAAATTGCATTGTCTGCACATTTAATGTATTGTTTTAAGGAAGTACAACTTTTACCAGCTATATAATTAGTATTGTAATCATCAATTGTTGTTTGTGGTCTTAATCTTTTTATAGTCTCATAGCTAAGACTACAATCTAAGTGAACATGAAGTTCTATTTTGGGAAGGTTTTTAAATTTCACTGTACAAACTCTATATTTCTTTTAAGCCCTTCAAATTTAGTTCTGTTTACTGGGCTACTCTTAAAAACTGAATTAAAGACTTCATTTGTTAATTCCATCCATTCTTTTTTTGAATAATCAAAAATTTCACCTTTAGGATTAAAAAGCGGTTCATTATGTTTTATTGAAAATTTATTCCAAGGACATACATCTTGACAAATATCACAGCCAAAAATCCAGTCATCAAATTGACCTTTAAATTCATTAGATATTTTATCTTTTAACTCAATGGTTAAATATGATATACACTTATTAGAATCTAGTTTATAGGCCTCATAAATTGCATTTGTTGGGCATGCGTCAATACATGCAGTACAACTTCCACAATGATCTGTTACTTCATTATCATATTCTAGTTCTAAATCAACTATAATTTCTGCTAAGAAGAAAAAAGAACCAACTTTTTTATTTATTAAATTAGTGTTTTTGCCAATCCACCCTAGACCACTTTTTTTTGCCCAAGCTCTTTCAAGAACAGGTGCTGAATCAACAAAAACTCTTCCATTAACATCACCGATTTGTTCTTTTATTTTTAATACAAAATTTTTTAACTTTTCCTTTATAACAAAATGATAATCTTTTCCGTAAGCGTATTTTGAGATTTTTAATGATTTTGGAGTTTTGTTTTTATTTGGAAAATAATTATAAAGAAGTGATATAACACTCTTAGAACCTTCAACAAGTTTTGTTGTATCTAATCTCTTATCAAAATTTCTTTCCATATAACTCATCTTACCATGAAAATTATTTCTTAGCCAATTTTCAAATCTATTTGCTTCTGAATCTAAAAAACCTGATTTTGAAATTCCACAGGATATAAAGTTTAGATCTTTAGAAATAGCTTTAATAATTTCTGTATTATATGATTTTTTATTTAACACTATGTAAATAGGTTGTTTTGATCTGAAGAGTACTCAATATTTAAGTGCCTATAGGCTTTTTCAGTAACCTGTCTTCCTCTTGGTGTGCGAACTAAAAAACCCTGTTGAATTAGAAAAGGTTCATAAACTTCTTCAAGGGTCTCAGAGGTTTCTGAAACAGCAGTAGCCAAAGTTGTAATTCCTACGGGGCCACCTTTAAATTTTTTAATTAAAGTAGTTAGTAATTTATTATCCATTTCATCCAATCCATATTTGTCTACATTGAGAGCTTCAAGAGAATATTTAGTAATCTCTAAATCAATATTACCATCTCCTTTAATTTGTGCAAAATCTCGAACTCTTCTGAGCAATGAATTACTAATTCTTGGTGTACCTCGACTTCTACTCGCTATCTCATCAGAAGCTGATTTATCAATTTTAATATTCAAAATTTTGGCACTTCTTCTAATTATATCTGATAAAGTATCATTATTGTAATATTCCAACCTGTTATTAATTCCAAATCTTGCTCTCATAGGAGCAGTTAGAAGTCCTGATCTAGTAGTAGCTCCAATTAAAGTAAATTGATTTAAATTAATTTGAACTGATCTTGCGTTTGGACCAGATTCAATCATAATATCAATTTTATAATCTTCCATAGCAGAATATAAATATTCCTCAACGACTGGTGATAATCTATGAATTTCATCAATAAATAAAACATCTCTACTTTCTAAGCTAGTTAATAAGCCAGCCAAATCACCTGGTTTATCAATAACAGGTCCTGAGGAAACTTTTAAAGACACCCCGAGTTCATTAGCTAATATATAAGCCAATGTAGTTTTTCCAAGTCCAGGTGGACCGTGAAGAAGGGTGTGGTCTAATGCTTCTGAACGTTGATTTGCAGCTTCAACAAAAATTTTAAGATTATCAAGAACTTGGCTTTGACCATTAAAGTCATTAAAATTTAATGGCCTCAAAGCTTTGTCAAATTCTAAATCCTCATTCGAAAAATTATCATTTGTAGGATCTAGATTCTCGTTCATATTCAAATATAGTCAAAAGTTGACTTAAGAATAATTGAAAAAGAAGTGACTTAATGTTCTGTAATTTTTTCTCCTTTAGCTATAGGTGTAGTCTGAGGAACAAAATCTTCTTTTTTTCCAGGCTTACTATAATCATAAGCCCATCTATAAACTTCAGGTATTTTACCTGGCCAGTTTCCGTGAATATGTTCAACAGGTGCAGTCCATTCCATAGTATTAGATTTCCATGGATTTTTTTCAGCTTTCTTACCAAAATACATGCTATGAATAAAATTGTACAAGAAAATAAGTTGAGCTAAACCTGTAATTAATGCAAATACTGTAATTAAAACATTGATATCTGCTAAGTCATCAAAATAAGGAAAAGCTGTATTAGTATAATATCTTCTTGGTACCCCTGCCATACCAATAAAATGCATTGGGAAGAATATTCCATAAGCACCTATAGCAGTAATCCAGAAATGTACATATCCTAAAGTTTTATTCATCATTCTTCCGTAGAGTTTAGGAAACCAATGATATACACCAGCAAATAAACCATACAATGCTGAAATTCCCATTACAAGATGGAAGTGAGCAACTACAAAATATGTATCGTGTACATTAATATCTAAAGCACTATCTCCTAATATAATTCCAGTTAAACCACCTGTTATGAAGGTAGAAACTAGACCAATTGAAAAAAGCATAGCTGGATTTAGTTGTAAGTTACCTTTCCAAAGAGTAGCTATATAATTAAATGCTTTAACAGCTGAAGGAATAGCAATTAAAAGGGTAGTAAATGTGAATACAGATCCTAAAAACGGATTCATTCCTGTTACAAACATATGGTGTCCCCAAACGATGGTAGACAAAAATGCAATTGCCAAAATTGAAGCGACCATAGCTCTATATCCAAAAATAGGTTTTCTAGAATTTGTTGCTATTATTTCAGAAGTAATTCCAAGGGCTGGTAGTAAAACAATATAAACTTCTGGATGTCCTAAAAACCAAAATAAATGCTCAAAAAGAACAGGAGATCCACCTTGATAATGCAGGACTTCACCTTGAACAAAAATATCGGATAAAAAGAAAGATGTTCCAAAAGATCTATCCATTATCAAAAGTAATGCAGCTGATAATAAAACAGGGAAAGATATAACTCCAATAATGGCTGTAACAAAAAATGCCCATATTGTCAAAGGAAGTCTGAACATAGTCATTCCTTTTGTTCTAAGATTTAATACGGTTACTATATAATTTAGAGAACCCAATAAAGAGGATGCAATAAAAAATGCCATTGAAACTAACCATAATGTCATTCCCGCACCAGAACCAGGTTGAGTTTGAGGCAGAGCACTTAGTGGAGGATATATAGTCCATCCAGCAGCAGCAGGACCAGCTTCTACAAAAAGAGAAGCAACCATAATTACACTTGATATAAAAAATAACCAATATGCAATCATATTTAAGAAACCTGAAGCCATATCTCTAGCACCAATTTGAAGAGGAATTAATAGATTACTAAACGTTCCGCTCAATCCGGCAGTAAGAACAAAAAACACCATAATTGTACCGTGTATTGTTACTAATGCTAAATATATATTTGGATTCATGACTCCATCTGGGGCCCATCTATCTCCTAAAAATATTTCAAAAACTGAAAATGATTCCTCTGGCCATGCCAATTGAATTCTAAATAACAAAGACATCAAAACACCAATAACACCCATTACTAAAACGCCAGTAACAAAGTATTGTTTCGCAATCATTTTGTGATCTTGACTAAAGACCCATTTAGTTATAAAAGTTTCTTTGTGATGATGATGATCATCGTGATTTTCTACATTATTATTTACAGCTGCGGACATATTATTATTTATTGAATAATTTCAGAAAATGTTTTCTGTTCATTTAACCATTTATTAAAATCTTTCTCAGACTCTACAACAATCTTCATTTGCATGTTATAATGTGAAGCTCCACAAATTTTTGCGCAAAGAAGTAAATAATCAAATTGATATGGTTCTAATGGCTCTTGGCCTTTAGCTATCAACTCTTGACTATTATCATATCTAATCTTATTAATTCTATTAACTTTTGCAACTACATCTGGGTTTAATCTCATATCATCTGTAGTTGTAGTTGGTGTAAAAGAAAATTCAGTAATCATACCAGGAACACAATTCATTTGAGCTCTAAAGTGAGGCATATAAGCTGAATGTAAAACATCCTGAGATCTAATTTTAAAAATCACTTTTCTATCCACAGGCAAATGAAACTCCTGAGTAACAACAACATCATCTAAACCATTAGGATCTGAAGCATCAATACCTACAGAATTTCTTCCATCAAAATCATTTAAAAACCTAACATTAGCATCCCCAAGAACATTATCATCACCTGCATAACGAGCTTTCCAATTCCATTGCTGGGCGTATAATTCTACTACTAAAGCATCTTCATCTTCATCAAAATTCATTATATCAGACCAAGTTGTCATTCCATATAATATTAAAGCAAAAAGAACAATGGCTGGAATTACAGTCCAAACTAATTCTAGTTTATTATTATGTGTAATAAATGATGCTTTTCTTCCATTAATGCCCCTGTACTTATAAGCAAAATAATGTAATAGAGCTTGAGTTACAGTTTGAACTATAAATATAATTATGAATGATATAATTAAGAGTGTATCATATGTATAACCATGTTCTGAGGCCGATTCAGGAAGAAGAACCTTAGTGTAAGAAACAAAAGAATAAATAGTAACCAAATAAATGAATACCAAGAAAGCAAACATTAATTTACCTTGAAGGTCATTATCTTTTTCAGATGCTACTTGAGAATCATCTTTTTTTGCTCCAAGATTTGAAATTTCAAAAATCTTTGTTATTTGCCAAACTGATATTGCCAACAAAGTAACTGCTATTATTGAAAGTAATACTGTCATTATATATTATCTTTTATCATAAATTAATAAACAAATTTTTCGCTTTCTTTATTTAGAGGATCACCTGTAGCTTCTAAAGGTGCCTTAGTTAATGAATCAAAAACAATGTATATAAATAATCCTGCAAAAAACATTACTGATCCAAGCTCAGGGACTCCAAAAGACCACTGATCACCAACAGCTGAAGGCATGATCATATTAAACACATCCATGTAATGTCCAACTAGTATAATTATACCTGCCGTTATTATAATCCAATTCAATCTCTTAAAATCTGAGTTGATTAGTATTAGGAATGGTAAAATGAAGTTCATTACCAACATTCCAAAAAATGGAATTTGATAATCTTCAAGTCTGGTTATAAAGTAAGTAACTTCTTCAGGTATATTAGCATACCAAATTAACATAAATTGTGAAAACCATAGATAAGCCCAAAATACACTGAAGCCAAACATGAATTTAGCTAAATCATGTAAGTGATTATGATTAACCTTTTCTAAATAACCCAATGATTTTAAAAATATTATCATAATGGCAATCACAGTAATAGCTGAAACAACCATACTAGCAAAAACATACCATCCAAATAATGTACTAAACCAATGCGGGTCAATAGACATAATCCAATCCCATGACATCATAGATTCAGTAACAATAAAAAATGCTAAGAATCCTGCAGATAGCTTAAAGTTCTTTACATGGTTTGAAATATCATTTGAATTATCTTGTGCAATTGAAAATTTTCTGGAAAAATATCTGTAGAGAGACCACCCAGCCAAATAAAAAACTCCTCTTGCTAAGAAAAATGGGACATTAAGATATCCACTTTTAGCTTTAATAATTTTATCATGTTCCACAACCTCAGGATCCATCCATATAAACAAATGATTAAAGTGTAGAGCTGATAATAAAAGTATAACTAAGACAATTATACCTCCTGGAAGTAAATATCCAGTAATACCTTCCATAACTCTAAATAATAATGGAGACCATCCGGCTTGAGCAGCTCTTTGAATTGCATAAAATGCAAGAGTACCGAGTGAAATCATAAAAAAGAAAAATGCTGCTACATACACTGCAGCCCATGGTCTATTAGCTAATTGATGAAAAACATGCTCATCATGTGACATTTCATGACCTTCTGAATGTTCTGAATTATGTTCTTTGTTAGACTCAATCATTGAAGAGTTTGCTTCTCCAGGATAATCATGATTTGATGCATGATCGTCACCATGGTGTGAGTTTGCAATGATTTCTTTTGCTTCTTCAATTGTACTAGGAGCAGAATAAAAACCAAAAGCTATTCCTAATAAACCTAAAATTATTAGAGTTAGTGAAAAGATTTTTATTTTTTTAGTTAATACAAACATTCAAACTATTTTTTTAATTCATCTCTTAAGTCCATAACATATTGTGAAATTTTCCACCTCTCATCTTGATCAACTTGAGATGCGTGAGATCCCATTAGATTTATTCCGTACATTAAAACATGATAGATACTTCCTTCTGTAATGTCCCTATCTGCATAACTTGGAATTCCTAAAAACTTTTCTCTTGTCATTAAAATTCCTTGTCCATCACCTTTAGATCCATGACAGACTGAACAATATATCTGATAAAGCTCTTTTCCTGTTTTAACACTTTCTTCTGTTCTATCAATAGGTGATTTTAAATTTAATTTAGCAAGCTCATAACCTTCATTAGTGTCTTCATACTCATAAGGCTCCCATCCTCTGGAAATCGTTCCTTCAACTGGTTCCTGTGCTTCAATTCCATTAGCAAATGCAGATGATTCTGCATAAGTATCATAACCAACAGATTCATACATATTTGGAAAAAATTGATAGTTAGGTTTTGATGAATCAAAACATGAAACTAAAGAGAGAGATAATAATATGTATATATAATTTATTTTATTCATCTTTATTTTCAACTATGTCAATTTTATATATATCTGTTTTCTTAATTTTTGATTTAAGCTCTTTTTCATTATTACTTACAGGAATTTGAACTAAAAATTTATCATCGGTTGTTTCAGGGATTGGATTTTCAGCTTCTTTAAAAGGCCATAGCCGGCTTCTCAGATAAAATGTAATAACCATTAAGTGTGCAGAGAAAAAGACAGTTAATTCAAACATGATCGGGACAAATGCTGGCATATTTTCTATGAAACTAAAACTAGGTTTCCCACCAATATTTTGAGGCCAATCTACAATCATAATATAATTCATCATGAAAATTGAAAATGCAAATCCAATACAACCATAAATAAAACCTGCTATTGATATTCTTGTAGGCTCTAAACCTAAAGCTTTGTCTAGTCCATGAACAGGGAACGGAGTAAAGACATCCTCAATATAAACTCCTTCTTTTTTTAGAAGCTTAACAGCATCTAAGAGCTTATCATCATCATCATATATAGCATGTAAAAATTTATTTGCCATTTTTATCTCTTAATTTTTTATAATTATCACCAGATGATTTTAAAATTGTTTTGACTTCTGCTTGAGCAATAACAGGGAAGGTTCTTGCATAAAGCAGGAATAAAACAAAGAAAAAACCAATAGTTCCAATAAAAATACCAATATCTACAAACGATGGTGAAAACATAGTCCAAGATGATGGTAAATAATCTCTGTGTAAAGAAGTAACAATAATTACAAATCTCTCAAACCACATTCCAATATTTACTACAATTGAAATTATGAAAGAGAATATTATACTAGTTCTTAATTTTTTAAACCACATAAGCTGTGGAGAAAAAACATTACAAGTCATCATTGCCCAATAAGCCCACCAGTAAGGACCAGTAGCTCTGTTCAAAAATGCGTATTGTTCATATTCAACGCCTGAATACCATGCAATAAATAGCTCCGTTATGTATGCACATCCAACTATAGAACCTGTAATCATTATTACAATATTCATAAGTTCAATATGTTGGAGTGTAATATAGTCTTCAAGGTTACAAACTTTTCTCATCACAATAAGTAATGTGTTTACCATCGCAAAACCAGAGAAAATAGCTCCAGCCACAAAATAAGGTGGAAAAATTGTGGTGTGCCAGCCAGGAATTACTGATGTAGCAAAGTCAAATGATACAATAGTATGAACTGACAATACAAGAGGTGTAGCTAAACCAGCTAACACAAGTGAAATCTCTTCAAATCTTTGCCAATCTTTAGCTCTACCACTCCAACCAAAACTTACAAGGCTATATATTTTCTTTTGAAAAGGTTTAACAGCTCTATCTCTAATCATTGCAAAGTCAGGAAGAAGACCTGTCCACCAGAAAACTAGTGATACAGTCAAATAAGTTGATATTGCAAAAACATCCCATAAAAGAGGTGAATTAAAATTAACCCATAATGAACCAAATTGATTTGGAATTGGTAATCCCCAATACGCAAGCCATGGTCTACCCATATGAATCAGAGGGAATAATCCTGCTTGCATTACTGAAAATATTGTCATAGCCTCAGCAGACCTATTAATCCCCATTCTCCATTTTTGTCTGAAAAGAAGCAAAACAGCAGAAATTAATGTACCTGCGTGTCCAATTCCAATCCACCAAACAAAGTTTGTAATATCCCAGGCCCATCCTACAGTTTTATTTAATCCCCATACTCCAATTCCTGTAGATATTGTATAAATCATACATCCAACACCCCACATAAATAAAACAAGAGAGATTGAAAAAACAATCCACCATTGTTTATTGGCTTTACCTTCAATTGGCTTGGCTACATCAACAGATATCTGATGATATGTTTTATTACCAGTAACTAAAGGCTTTCGAATTGGTGCTTCGTAATGAGATGCCATTTATATACTTTTATTTTTATCAATATTTCTAACCTTTGTGTGATAAAACACATTAGGTTTTGTTCCTACATATTCAAGAAGGTGGTATACTCTATCATCTTGCTTTCTTTTATATACTTCACTTTCTTTATTATTAATATCTCCAAATTGAAGAGCCCCAGTTGAACATGCTGCAGAACATGCAACAGCATCATTAAACTCATTTTTCTCAACTTCTCTTCCTTCATTTTTAGCTTTCAATATAACAGACTGAGTTCCCTGTATACAGAAAGAACATTTTTCCATAACTCCTCTTGATCTTACAACTACATCCGGGTTAAGAACCATTTTTCCTAAATCATCATTCATGTGGAAATCAAATTCATCATTATTATTATACAAGAACCAATTAAATCTTCTTACTTTATAAGGACAGTTGTTTGCACAATACCTAGTTCCTACACATCTATTATATGCCATATGATTTTGACCTTGTCTTCCGTGTGATGAGGCAGCAACAGGACAAACAGTTTCGCATGGCGCATGATTACAATGCTGACACATAACAGGTTGAAAAACAACTTGTGGGTTGTCACTTGGCTCTTCCATTTCTCCAAAAATTGATAGAGATTCACTTAAACCTGATATATTTTCTTTCTTTTCAATATCCGATGAAAAATCAGCTTCAGAGGAATAATACCTATCTATTCTTAGACAGTGCATATCTCTAGATTTTCTAACTTCTTCTTTTCCAACTACAGGAACATTGTTTTCTGCATGACAAGCAATTACACAAGCACCACATCCAGTACATGCATTAAGATCAATAGATAAATTAAAATGATGACCGATTGATCTATCAAATTCATCCCACATATCAACCTCTTTGGAATTAACAGGTGTTTCAATATGATTTTTAGATACTTTTGGAATTGGGTTCCAGTATTCTTTACCTTTTGTGTTAAATATATCTAATGTAGTTTCTTTAATTATATCTCCTCTACCCATTAGAGTATTGTGTAATTGTACACATGCAAATTCATGAATTTCGTATACTGAGGATAATGTAACTTTTTGAGATTTTGAAAAATCTTTATATAATTTATAAGCATTAACACCCGTTTTCATTTCATCCTTAACTCCAATCTCTCTTCCATATCCAAAGGCTAAACCAACTGTTCCTTTTGCCTGACCTGGTTGAATAATTACAGGGACTTTTAGTTCTGTTTCATTCAACTTTATTAAAGCATAATTACTATTCAAAGCTCCGTTTGATTCATTATAGTTTTTTAAACCAATTTTTTCAGAATCAAATTTTGAAACAGTTATGTAATTATCCCATGAAACTCTTGTCAATGGATCTGGAAACTCTTGTAGCCAAGGATTATTAGCTTGTTGTCCATCACCCATTCCAATTTTAGAATATAAAATTAAATCATATCCATCATTGTTGACAGAGGATAATTGAGACAAATAAGTATTGTATTGTAGATTATTAGAATTTAACTTAACATTACTGCTTGATGAATAAACTCCATCGTGCAAAGAAGAGTTCCATTTTTTAGAAGAATCCAAAATATTATTTTTCCAATTCTCTTTAATTTCATCATAAAAAGAATTTTCGGAATCAGACCAGCTTAATAAACAATCTTCGAACTGTTTTGTGTCGAAAAGAGGTTTAATGGTTGGTTGTGTTAAGCTGTATTCACCGTTTATAAATTCAAAATCTCCCCATGACTCTAATTGATGAGGGGTAGCTGCGACATGTGAAGAGCACATAGCAGTTTCATCAATTTTCATCGAAAAAGTAACACTGAAATTTAATTTTTTTATAGCATCTGCAAAATCTTTTGAATTAGATAATGTGTAGCAAGGATTTACACCACTCATTATTAACCCTTTAACATCACCTTTTTTAATTCTATTTAAAAGGCTATTTACTTTAGAATCACTACCATTTCTAACTAAAGATACTTTAGTTTCACTTTTTACATTAGAATTTAATAAATCATTAATTCTATTAGTGATTATTTGAGCACTTAAATCATCCAATCCACAAACAACAACAGACTGTGAAGAATTAGAAAGTAAGTGTTCAACAGTATAATTTACTTTGTTTGCAAGTTCACCTGATATAGATTGAACTGAGTTAGAATCACCTGATATTTTTTTATATAAGTGAGCTAAAAACAATTTTTGGTCACTTACTGATAAAGGAATTCTCAAATCTGCATTAGATCCAGTAATAGACATGTTTGATTCAATTTGAATATGTTTAGACATAGAAGCTGTACCATTATTTTTATTTGGTATTCTTCCTTTAACATAATCATGATCATAATTTGAACCTTGCCAATCGCCTAAAAAATCAGCAGCTATTGAAACAATACATTTAGCATTTTGAAAATCATAATATGGAAGAGCTCTTAAACCATACATTAATTCGTGTGCATCTAATGTTGCAGATTCTGAAATTGAATCATACTCAATATGTTCGACGTTAGGATATCTACTAATAAATTCAGAAATAATTTTTTTACCTGTTGGACTGTTTAGAGTTGATGTCAAAAGAACAACTGGCTCATTAAGTGATTTTAATGAATTTAATTGAGCTTTAATATTATTATTAAAATTCTCCCAGGATACGTCTTCCTGATTTATGGTTGGCCCTTGAATTCTACCACTATCATATAAACTGAGGATGGAAGCATTTAATCTTGCATTTGCGTATCCATTGTAAGATGATAATTTATTATTCTCAATTTTAATAGGCCTACCTTCTCTTGTTTTAACAAGAACATTTGCCGAATCAAAACCATCAAATAATGTTGTAGCATAATAGTTAGCAATACCAGGTATAATTCTATCTGGTTGTACAACATAAGGAACAGATTTATGAACTGGTCCTTCACAGCTAGCAAGTACAGCAGCTGTTGTACTAAAGCCTAAATATTTTAAAAAATCTCTTCTATTTGTATCAGCTTTATTAACTGAATCATTTGAAAAAATATTTTCCTCAATTGGAAGTTTTTCAACAAACTCATCGTGTTTAATTTTATCAAGGCCATTATTAGGCTTTAACTCAACTTCACTTTTCCAATATTTTTTTTCTTGACTCATTTAATCAAAATTTAATAATGGCATTTACCACATTCTAGACCGCCCATTTGAGCAGCAGTTAATTTTTCAACTCCATATTTCTTAGACAATTCTTTATGAATTTTTGTATAATATTCATTGTCTTTTACTTTAACGTCAGATTCTCTATGACAATTAATACACCAACCCATAGTTAAAGAAGAATGCTGATAAACAATCTCCATTTCCTCAATGGGACCATGACATTCTTTACAATCAATACCTGCAACATTTACATGTTGAGAATGATTGAAATATACAAAATCAGGAAGGTTATGGATTCTAACCCATTTTACGGGCTCAGTATCTCCAGTGTATGTTCTACTTTCCTCATCCCATCCTACAGCTTTATACAACTTTTTTATTTCATTAGTGTAAAAATCTTTTGTATAACCTTTTTCTAAGTCCTCTTCACCATTGTATTCAGCAATATTTTCATGACAATTCATACATACATTAAGCGAAGGAATTCCAGAATGTTTAGACTTTCGGGCAGAAGAATGACAATATTGACAATCGATTTGATTATCCCCAGAATGAATTTTATGAGAATAATGAATTGGTTGAACAGGCATATATCCCTGATCAATACCAATTTGCATCATCCACCCATATGCAAAATATGCACTTGAAAGTAAAAAGAATACCACTGAACAAAATACTAAAAACTGATTTTTTATAAATAATTTCCAAACTGGAACTTTAAAAAGCGGTTTAGGTTCTTCAAACTCAATTCCGTTTTTCTTTGCTATTGCTTTTAAAGTTTTATTAACCATAAATAGCATGGTTACAAGAACTAAAAGAATTATAACAAGAACAATCAAGATTACATCAGTTGATACTGATCCTCCATCTGATGATTGTGAAGCAGCTGCAGTAGTAGCAACAGCAGCAACAGGCTCGGGCTTATAATCAGTGTAGGCAAGAATATTATCAATATCCATATCAGAAAGCTGAGGGAATGCGTTCATTGCAGCTTTATTATATTCCTCCCAAATTGCTACTGCTCTTTCATCACCAGCTTTTATCATCGCCGAACTGTTTTTAATCCAACTATACAGCCATTCTTTTTCATATTTTGCTGAGACACCTGCCAATGCAGGTCCAATAAGATTTTTATTTAGCTTGTGACAAGCTGCACAATTAGCATTAAACAAAGACTTACCTTTAGCAATATCAACGTCTTGTGAATAAGCATTAAAAGAGAAAGAAAAAACTAAAAATAGAAGCGCTAAAAATTTAGACACAGAAAGTTTCTTAAATGGTAGATTTAGATGTTTGTTTTTTATAGTTTCCAACAATTAAAAAATTGCTTGATTTTAGGACACAAAAATAATAAACAATAATCAGACAAAAAATATATTTTGAATCTATTTTATAATTTTTAACATTTCTAAATAAGAGGTTTTTTTGACTAATTTATTTTATATATAATTCGTTAATGTTTTATAAAAAACTAATGAATTATATTTGTCATGATGAGTCGTAAAATTTTATTTATAAGCTGTCTATTTATTTGCTCTACAACTTTTTCACAATCAGATAAATACAACTTAAAAAATAATCCAAAATTTGATAGCATTCTCAAAGTAAAAAAAAGTGTTGATAAAAAAATTTTTGATGAAAATTATTATTCAATTCAAGTTTTTAGTGGAGGATACAATTTTGGAGATTCAATATCTAATTATGTAAATGAAAAATATTTGGGTGATAGCATTTATTTTTATTTTGAAACACCTAATTACAAAGTTCGAATTGGAAAATATAAATCAAAGATTGAGGCTGAGAAAAAATTAAAAGAAATTAAAAAAGAATTTAAATCAGCGTTTGTATTTAAACCGTCAAAATAGACTATTATTTTTTTAGAGTCTTTTTAACCTTAAGTTCGTTGAAACATTCTAAAGAGTCTCCAATTTTTATATCGTTGTAGTTTTTAAGTTGAATTCCACAATCATAACCTTTCGAGACTTCTTTTACATCATCTTGAAACCTTTTTAAAGATGCAAGTTCTGTTGTCGTAATTACAATACCTTCTCTAATTAATCTAACTTTAGATTTTCTAAGAATTTTTCCATTCATAACCATACAACCAGCAATTGTTCCAACTTTAGATATTTTAAATGTTTCTCTAATTTCAGCAGAACCAGTAACCTCCTCTCTCAGTTCAGGAGACAACATTCCTTCAATAGCATCCTTTAAGTCATTTATTGCATCATAAATAATTGAATAATTTCTAATATCAACTTCCTCTTTATCAGCTATTGTTCTTGCATTACCAGTTGGTCTGACATTAAATCCAATAACAATTGCTTCAGAAGCAGAAGCAAGTAGAATATCTGATTCAGTAATTGCACCAACAGCTTTATGAACAATATTTACATGGATTTCATCAGAAGATAATTTTTGAAAAGAATCTGAAAGTGCTTCAACAGAACCATCAACATCACCCTTTAAAATTATATTAAGTTCTTTAAAATCCCCAATAGCAATTCTTCTTCCAATTTCATCAAGTGTTATATGCTTTTGAGTTCTAACACTTTGTTCTCTTACTAGTTGTGTTCTTTTAGCTGCAATTTGTTTAGCTTCTTTCTCATCATTAAATACGTTAAACTTATCTCCAGCTTGTGGAGCACCATCAAGTCCTAGGACAGAAACTGGCATTGAAGGACCAGCTGTTTTTATTTGACTTCCTCTTTCATCATATAAAGCTCTTACCTTACCACTGTATTGGCCAGCTAAAACATAATCTCCAATTTTAAGAGTTCCTGCTTGAATTAGCAAAGTAGAAATATAACCTTTGCCTTTATCTAATCTAGCTTCAATCACTGAGCCATTTGAAAACTTATTTGGATTTGCTTTTAGCTCTAACATTTCAGCTTCTAAAAGAATTTTTTCCATTAATTCATCAACACCTGTTCCCTTTAAAGCTGAAATATCATGTGATTGAATTTTACCGCCCCAATCCTCAACCAATAAATTCATACCTGACAGTTTTTCTTTAATTTTGTCAGGGTTTGCAACATCTCTATCAATTTTATTAATAGCAAAAACTATTGGGACATTAGCTGCTTGAGCATGACTTATAGCTTCTTTTGTTTGGGGCATAATATCATCATCGGCTGCAATTACTATAACAACTATATCCGTAAGTTGAGTTCCTCGAGCTCTCATAGCAGTAAAAGCCTCATGACCTGGAGTATCTAAAAATGTAATTTTATTACCGTTTTTAAGTTTAACATTGTATGCTCCAATATGCTGAGTTATGCCACCTGATTCTCCAGCAATAACATTTTCTTTTCTTATATAATCTAGTAATGAGGTTTTACCATGATCAACATGTCCCATTACTGTAACTATTGGTGGTCTTGGAAGTAAATCCTCAGGAGAATCAGATGTTTCCTGAATTGACTCTTCAATTTCAGCAGTTACAAAATCAACTTCGTAACCAAATTCATCTGCTACCACAGAAAGAGTTTCAGCATCTAGTCTTTGATTCATTGTTACCATTATTCCAAGAGACATACATGCAGAAATGATATCATTTCCAGAAACTTCCATCATTGTAGCAACCTCACCAACTGTAATAAATTCTGTTACTTGAATTATTTTTTTATCAGCTTCAACCTGCTCCTCTTCTTCAAACCTTTTTTTATGCGTATCTCTTTTCTCTTTTCTATACTTGGCTGCTTTAGATTTTGATGTTTGTAATTTCTCTAATGTCTCTTTTATTTGTTTTTGAACTTCATCATCAGATGGTGATGCAGAAGTTACTTTACTTCTTTTTTGTCTTTCTGATGTGTTTTTTGAGGTATCTTTTTGACCGACTACATCTTTAGCTATTCTTCTTCGCTTTCTTTTAGATTTTGAACTTTCATCTTCAGATTCAGGCTTTTTAAACTTTTCCAAATCAATTTTTTCTCCGGTTTTCTTTAAACCAGAAAGTTTTTCATATTTGGTTTGAATCTTTGATTTTTTTCCCTCAGTATTTGAATCTTCAATCTCAGCAGATGGCTGAATTTTCTCATTATTTACAATAGGATTCTTTGGTTTCTCCTCTTTCTTTTTCTCAAGGTTAATTTCACCTACCTTTTTAAACTGGTGAAACGAAGATCTTGATGTTATGGTTCCGCTTTTAGTTTTTTCCTCTTTCTCTTGTTCAAACTTAATTCTTAACTCTTCTTTTTCTTTTTGTTTTTCTTCAATTAAATCATGTGATTCAACTCTACTTGTTCTATCTGAACTAAACTCAGCAAGAAGCAGGTCGTATTGAGCTTGAGAAATTTTAGTAGTAGGTCTAGCCTCAATTTCATGACCTTTAGATGAAAGAAACTCAACAACTCTTTCAAGTGAAATATTGAATTCCCTAATTACTTTATTTAATCTTATTTTATTTACTTCACTCATTAATTTTCTTCAAACTCTTCACTCAAAATTTTTCTAACATCAACAATAGTTTCTTCTTCTAAATCAGTTCTTTTTACGAGATCATCAATATCTTGTTCTAATATGCTTTTAGCAGTATCTAANCCAACTTTTTTAAACTCATCAATTATCCAAGAATCAATTTCATCAGAAAATTCGGTAAGCTCAACATCTTCNTCTGAACCTTCTCTAAATACATCGATTTCATAACCAGTTAATTGTCCGGCTANCTTGATATTATAACCTCCTCTTCCAATCGCTTTAGAAACCTGATCAGCATCCAAATATACCTGAACAGTTTTATTTTCATCATCAATTTTTAATGATGTAATTTTAGCTGGACTTAAAGCTCTAGTTATATATAATTGAGTATTATTAGTGTAATTAACTACATCAATATTTTCATTACCTAATTCTCTAACAATTCCATGAATTCTTGAACCTTTCATTCCAACACATGCTCCAACAGGGTCAATTCTGTCATCATAAGAATCAACAGACACCTTTGCTTTTTCGCCTGGAACTCTTACAACTTTCTTAATATTGATAAGACCATCAAAAACTTCTGGAATATCTTGCTCAAAAAGCTTTTCTAAAAATTTAGGTGAGGTTCTAGACATAATAATTGCAGGTTTTGTCCCTTTAAGTTCAACAGATTCTATGATGCCTCGAATAGAATCCCCTTTTCTGTAAAAATCTGAGGGAATTTGTCTGTCCTTTGGCATTATAATTTCATTACCATCATCGTCTAAAAGAATCACTACATTATGTCTTATGTGGTGAACTTCTGCAGTATATATTTCACCAACTAAATCAACAAATTGTTTATAGATAATTCCATTATCATGTTCGTGAATTTTAGCAACTAAGTTTTGTCTCAAAGACAACACAACCCTCCTCCCTAAGTCAACAAGTTTAACCTCTTCAGAGACATCTTCACCAACCTCAAAATCAGGTTCAATTTTTCTAGCCTCTGTTAATGAAATCTGACTATTGTCATCTTCTACTTCATTATCAGCAACAACTACTCGATTTCTCCATATTTCAAGATCACCTTTATCAGGGTTAATGATAACATCAAAATTTTCGTCATCACCAAATTTTCTTTTTAATGTATTCCTAAATACTTCTTCAAGAATAGACATTAAGGTTACCCTATCAATAAACTTTTCATCTTTAAACTCAGAAAAAGATTCAATTAATGATAAATTATCCATGTTTTTTAAATTATATATAATAAAGGAGGGGACAATGTCCCCTCTTTAATTTTCATTCAGCTGTGCAAATATATAAATATATTGCAAACTTTAGTTGGCCTACTAGGGATCGAACCTAGACTCTTCTGGACCAAAACCAGACGTGTTGCCAGTTACACCATAGGCCAAGTGGGTGCAAATTTAAAATAAAGTTTTGATTAATTAAACCCTCTTATCTTTTTTATTATTAATAGAAAATTTTAAAGTTTTTAACCTTTAAAAGCTTCAATTCTTATGATTTTACCATCATTACTAAAATCAATAACATCAATAACTTTCAATATTTCCTCTCCAACTTTAATATGAATTAAACAATATGTCCTATTAACAACAAAATCAATTTTTTTTATCTCAACATTGGGCGAAAATTCATCAAATAATGACCTATTCATATTTAAAACTTCATCAATACCAGACCATTGTCCATTCCAATCAATTAAAAGAATATTATTATCATAAATATTTCTTAATCCATTAATATCACCTTCACTAAAAAGTTCAAAATATTTTCTTGACAATTTTACAATTTCCATTATTAATAATTTAGATTCAAATATAATTATTCAATTCTCATTTCTAATATTTTCCAATCATCAATATTACAACTACTAACCTTAATAGTAATTTTTAGGTTTCTAAAAATATGCGGGTTTGAATTATTTAAGATAAGTTTCAATTATAAGCCAGTTTATGTCAAATAATTATTACTTCCATGTTTAACGTCCAATTTTACTAAATAATTGATAATGTTTATTTATTTTCGTTTATTCAAAAAAAATCATTTTGAGTTTTACTAAGTATAATAGAAATTTAGGGCTTTTAACTGGACTAATCGCTTTTATAGTTTACTCGCTAACTGTTGAACCAACCGCTAGCTATTGGGATTGTGCAGAGTATATTTCAACCTCTGCAAAATTACAAATCGGTCACCCTCCTGGAGCTCCTCTTTTTCAAATGCTAGGTGCTATTTTTTCAATTTTAGCTTTTGATATAGAACAAATTGCATTTACAGTTAATATGATGTCAGTGACTTCAAGTGCATTTACAATTGTTTTTCTTTTTTGGTCAATATCATTAATAACAAAAAAGATTCTTGGAATAAGCGATGTTATAGAAAAAAATCAGATTACAAGAGTTTTTGGTTCATCTTTTCTTGGTGCTCTTACATTTACATTTACTGACAGCTTTTGGTTTAATGCTGTTGAAGCCGAGGTTTATGCAATGGCAACATTAATTTTATCCGTATTATTTTGGCTTGGTTTAAAATGGGAATCTGAATTTAATACTGATAGATCTGATAAATGGTTAATTTTAATTTCATTTGTAATTGGTTTATCATTCGGGGTTCATTTTATGGGGCTTCTTGCATTACCATCCATTGGACTGGTGTACTTTTTCAAAAAATATCCCAAATTTGATTTTAAAAAATTTGTATTAGCAAATATTATTTCTGTTTCAATCTTATTATTCATCTTTAAGCTATTGTTGCCATCAACTTTAAAATTGTTTGGTTACTTAGAAGTGTTTTTTGTTAATGAATTAGGCCTTCCTTTTAATTCAGGTACAATTTTTACTGCATTTCTTTTAATATTCATTTTATACAGTTCAATAAAGTATACTCAAAAGAAAAAACTATATATCCTAAACACCTTAATGCTATGCTTAACATTTATATTTATTGGATTCTCGTCTTGGTTAATGATTCCAATAAGATCAAATGCAGAAACAGTTATAAATGAGAATTCACCTAAAGATGCAAGATCATTATTAGCATATTATAATTTGGAGCAATATCCTGATACTTATTTATTTTATGGTCCCATGTTTACAGATGCCTATGCAGGTCAAGATGAGGATCAGCCTTATAAAAATGATAAGCCAAAATATGAAAAAGATAAAAGGCTTAATAGATATGTAATTGTTAATGACTGGGAAAGAGGAAAAATTAATTCAAATAAAAAACATCGTGGATTATTCCCTAGAATGTGGAGCTCAGATAATGCAGTTAATTATTTAAAATACTATGGTTTTTTAGATTTTGAAATTAAAAAAGAATATAGAAATGAAGCTCAAATACAAGAGATTGTTAATAATTTTAAAAATGAAATTGAAAATGATGATGTAACTGCTGAAGATTTTAGTGAGTTTTTATCAAATTTTAGTAGCTATATTGATATTGAAAAACCTAGTTTTTTATCAAATCTTAATTACTTTTTTTCTTACCAAATAGGTCACATGTATTTTAGATATTTTATGTGGAACTTTTCTGGAAGACAAAATGATAATCAATGGAAATTTGATATGGAAAATGGAAATTGGATCTCAGGCTTTAAAATTATAGATGAAGCCAGATTAGGCTCTCAAGAAAATTTACCTCAAGATGTAATTAATAATAAAGCTAGAAACAAATATTATATGATCCCATTGATATTAGGATTAATAGGTTTATTCTATTTATTAAAAATTGATTTTAAGACTTTTTGGCCTTTATTTCTATTATTTGTTTTCACTGGAATAGCTCTTAAGTTTTATTTAAATGAAAGAGTCTTTGAACCAAGAGAAAGAGACTATGCCCTAGTTGGCTCTTTTTATGCATTTTCAATCTTTATTGGACTAAGTTTCTTGTATTTTTTAAGATCAATAAAATACTATTTTAATGAGCGTTACTCTTCAATACTTTCATTCATCATTGTAGTAACTTCACCTATATTACTTGCATTAAACAATTGGGATGATCACGATAGATCTGATAGATATACAGCTCAAACTTTAGCAAAAGCATATCTCGATTCAATTGAGGAAGACAAACAGGCTATGATTTTTACAATTGGAGACAATGACACTTTTGCTCTTTGGTATGCTCAAGAGATTGAAGAACACAGAACTGACGTTCGGACAATAAATACAAGCTTAATAGCAACTGATTGGTACATGGATCAAATGAAGAGGAAGGCATATAAAAGTGAGCCGATAAAATCCCAACTAAAACATAGTCAATATGCATACGGTGTGAGAGATTATATTAAATATGAGGCACTAATTGATTCTGTAAGGTGGGATTTAAAAGATTTTATGAACTGGATAAGCAGCGATAACGAGAGAACTAAATACAGATTTTTACTAGAACAATATGGTTATGATAAATCTGATTTAAGTGAAGTTCCAAAATTTACTCAAAACATGGTTTTTTATCCAACCAATAAGGTCCGATTTTATGTTAATAAAGAAAATGTTCTTAATTCTGGTATAGTTAAAAAAGAAAATGAAAATTTAATTGTTGATTATATTGACATAGATCTTCCAAAATCTGGATTGTACAAAAATCAAATACTTATGCTTGATATTCTTTCAAAAAATGATTGGGAAAGACCGATATACTTTACCGGAGGAAGTTATAAAGAATCAGAATATTTATGGATGAAAGATTATCTACAGCTAGATGGATTAGTATATAAGCTTGTTCCAATTAAAACTCCATTAAATCCAGAGAATCCCTACCAAATGGGAAGAATTGATGCCAATAATATGTACGAAATTGTAAAAAAATGGGAATGGGGTAATTCTGAATCAGATAAAATTTACCATGATCCTGAAACTAGAAAAAATAGCATAACATTTAGAAGTAATTTACATAGACTTTCGGAAGAATTTATCTTACTTGAAGATTACAATAAGGCTAATGAAATTTTAGATCTTTCCATTGAGAAATTACCAATTGAATATTATGGATATTACAGTTTAAGTGAACCATATATAAATAGCTATTATAAACTTGGAAAAATTGAAAAGAGTAGAGATTTATTTAGAGTAATTGAGGAAAAATATCACGACCAGATCAATTATTACTCAAAATCTATGCTTTATAATGATAACAGTTTTGATTTAGAATCATATGCTGAAAATATTTTTACCTATAATGAAAGATTAAGAGGTCTTCTTGAAAATCAAATAAATTTAGGAGAATTTGAATTTGTTAGTGATTATATACTAAAATATATGGAAACATCAGATGTTTTTAAAAGTTTATATGGTGAGTATGATTTTTATAATTACATGACAAATTTTATTTCTCCTTTATACATTGCAGATAAAAATTTAGAAGCTCGAATTTTATATGAAAAAATTAAAAAATTAATTACATCTAGATTAGATCAACTAATAACAGCTAAAAATGAATCCAATTCTGAATATGTTAACTCTCTTTCATCTCAAGAACTAAATTCGTTTGAAAACTTAATAAATTACATAATAGAATTTGAAGAAGAAAACTATTTAGAAAATGAACTTAGGGAGTATAATAAATACTTAAATCAACTGTGATTTAAATAAATTCATTAAGAAGATTAATAAGTGTATTAGCATCCTGCTCACCACTCTGTCTCCAAACCATTTCACCAGATTTGTAAATCATTAAAGTGGGTAATCCTTTAATTCTAAGAGCTTGCGCCAACTCATTATTTTTATCAACATTGATTTTAATAACTTTTCCTTTATCACCAATCGCAGCAGCAACATCCTTTAAAACTGGATGCATTGAAGTTGATGCTTCATTCCAATCAGTATAAAAATCCAAAAGAATTGGCATTTCAGAATCAATAAGCTCACCAAATTTAGACATATACAGAATTTAGCGTAAAAATAACATTTTTTATAAATAAGTGATTTTTACTGTTTTACATCAAACTATTTTAGGTTAATAAATATTAAGATTTCTAATCATTAGTTCGTAATTTAGGACCTACTTCAATGAACAAACCAAAACTTTTTTTAATTGATGCTTATGCTCTGATTTTCAGAGGATATTATGCTTTTATAAAAAACCCCAGAATTAATTCAAAAGGATTTGACACAAGTGCAATAATGGGATTTTTAAATTCAATATTTGATATTTTAAATAGAGAAAAACCTGATTATTTTTCAGTTGTTTTTGATAAAGGAGGTTCAAAAGATAGAAGAGAAATATTTGAAGAATATAAAGCTAATAGACATGCTACCCCAGAACCAATCCTTGAATCAGTACCAATTATTTATGACATCCTAAAAAACTTAGGTATTAAAACAATTGATAAAGAAGGTTACGAAGCTGATGATATTATAGGAACAATTGCATTGAGAGCTGAAAAAGAAGGTTTTCAGACATTTATGGTAACTCCAGATAAAGATTTTGCACAATTAGTTTCTGAAAGTATATTCTTATATAAACCAGCTCGATTTGGCAATGGAATTGAAATTTGGGGAGTTGATGAAGTAAATAACAAATTTGAAATTGATCATCCAATAAAAGTTATTGATTATTTGGGAATGATGGGTGATTCAGTTGATAATATACCCGGACTTCCAGGAGTTGGAGATAAAACAGCTAAAAAGTTTTTAAAAGAATATGGTTCTCTTGAGGGGTTAATTGAAAACATAGAACATTTAAAAGGAAAATTAAAAGAAAAAATAGAAGACAATAAAGAGCTTGGTTTTTTATCAAAAAAATTAGCAACAATAATCACAAATGTTCCTGTTGAATATGAGCTTGAAGATTTAAAGTTAAAAACACCCAATAATAATGAGATAACTAAAATTTTTAGTGAACTTGAATTTAGAAGATTAACTGAAACATATAAAAAGCTTTTTGTTAAGGATAATGAAGAAATTAAAGAAATTGATAAGAAAATTGACTTATTTACTAATGTTGAGGATGACCCCAAATCTTCTGACAAATTTTTAATTCAAAATATTTCCAATGAAAAATCTTTTAAACTTTTATATGAAAAGCTATCCAATGAAAGAACTTATTCTATAGATGTTACTAAGGAAAATAATTTAACTTTTTGTTGGACTGAAAACTCTATATATTCTATTAAACTTGATCAAACTAATTCTAACGAATTTATTAAAATAATTGAACCATTATTTAGTGCTAGATCTAGAATCTATGTTTTTGATGTAAAAAAAATTTTACGTTTTTTAAAGAAACACAATTTAATTCATGATCCTAAAATATTTTTTGATTTAAAAATTGCTAACTATCTAATTGATTCTAATAGAAGAGATGATTTTGAATCTTTTTTAAAAATTTATGATTTTAATTTAGTTTCTGATTCAAGAGTATATTACATAAATAAATTATCTCCAATAATCACTAAAGAAATTATTGAGCAAGGAATTGAATCTCTTTTTGAAGATGTTGAGATGCCTCTGTCTATTATATTGACTGAAATGGAAAATGAAGGAGTAAATATTGACACTAAATTGTTAAATGATATTTTCAACCAATTTGATAACGCTTTAAAAAAACTACAATCTGAAATTTTTAGTTTTTCAGAGGAAGAGTTTAATTTAGCATCTCCAAAACAACTTGGAGAAATATTATTTGATAAATTAAAAATCGAATCTAAGGCAAAAAAAACAAAGACAGGGCAATACTCTACAAGTGAAGAAACTTTATCAAAGCTTGCTAATAAACATGAAATAGTTGGAAAAATTCTAAAATGGAGATCTTTACAAAAACTTATTACAACATATGTTACTGCGCTACCAAAACAAATAAATAATGAAACCAAAAGAATTCACACCATTTTTAATCAGACCCTTACATCAACTGGAAGATTAAGTAGTTTGAATCCTAATCTTCAAAATATACCAATCAGAACTGAGAATGGGAAATTAATTAGAAAAGCTTTTACACCAAGAAGCGATAAACACATTTTAGTTTCAGCTGATTATTCACAAATTGAACTTAGAGTTATTGCTTCAATGAGTAATGACAAAAGTATGATTGATGCATTTAATAATGATGAAGATATTCATACCGCAACAGCTTCAAATGTTTTTGGAATTAAACTTAAGGATGTTACACCAGAACAAAGAAGTCATGCAAAAGTTGTAAACTTTGGTATTATTTATGGTGTTTCTGCTTTTGGATTAAGTAATCAAACCAAGCTAAGCAGATCAGAATCAAAAGAAATAATTGAAAACTATTATAAATCATATCCAAAACTAAAAGATTTCACACAAGATCAAGTTGAATTTGCTAGGGAAAATGGATATGTCAAAACAATTCTAGGAAGAAAAAGGTTTTTAAATGATATAAATTCAAGAAATGCAATAATAAGATCATCAGCAGAAAGAAATGCAATTAATACACCTGTTCAAGGTAGTGCTGCTGATATAATTAAGATAGCAATGGTCAAAATTAACAGCCTATTTAAAAAACAATCAATTAAATCAAAACTTATTTTACAAGTTCATGATGAACTTATATTTGATTGTTTAAAAGAGGAATTAAATATTGTAAAAGAAATTATTTTATCTAGCATGCAAAGCGCCTACAAGCTAAAAGTTCCTCTCAAAGTTGATATCGGTCAAGGTGACAATTGGCTTGAGGCACACTAGCTATATTTATTTTGTAAATCATTTGCAATATTGATTAATTATTGTAGTTTTGTCGACCATTAAAATAATTGATTTGGAATCTAATAGTTTTAAAACAGTTTCGATTAGAAAAGAAGACGTTGAAAAGAAATGGTTTCTTGTTGATGCAAGCAACCAGAATCTTGGAAGAATGTGCTCTAAAGTTGCTAAAATATTAAGAGGAAAGCATAAACCAAGTTTTACTCCTCACGTAGATTGCGGAGATAATGTTATCATAATCAATGCTAGTAAAATTAATTTAACTGGAAATAAGTGGACTGATAAAAAATATATTAGTTACACTGGATATCCTGGTGGTCAAAGAGTTAAAACTGCTCAGCAACTGTATGATAAAAACCCTTCAATTATTATTGAAAAAGCTGTTAAGGGTATGCTCCCAAAAGGACCATTGGGTAGAGAAATGTTTCGTAAGTTAAAAGTTTATGCTGACGATCAGCATAGACATGCGGCACAACAACCGCAAGTTTTGGAGATTTAGAGAATGGCAGAACAAATCTGTTACGGCACTGGAAGACGAAAAAGCTCAACAGCACGAGTTTTTTTGAAGCGAGGAAGCGGTCAAATTACAATCAATAATCGCACACTTGAACAATATTTTGGTCGTGAGACAGGGCGTATGATTGTTCGTCAACCTCTTGAAACACTGGAAATGCTTGAAAATTTTGATTTTAATATTACGGTAACTGGTGGTGGCATCTCTGGACAAGCCGGTGCGATACGCCACGGTATTACCCGGGCACTCATGGTTTATGATGAATCACTTCGTAAACCACTTCGCCAAGCAGGATTTGTTACTCGTGATGCGAGAGAAGTCGAACGCAAAAAAGTTGGCCTACACAAATCACGAAAAAGACCTCAATACTCGAAACGTTAATACGGATAACGCCCCTTTGGGGGTTTGTGTAACGGTAGCACTACGGACTCTGACTCCGTCAGTAGAGGTTCGAATCCTCTACCCCCAGCCAAATCTCTCAATAATTTAATA
>NZZF01000025.1 GCA_002702385.1 Flavobacteriaceae bacterium
TCGAAGATAGAGCCTCTTTTCTCCGCAAAAGCCCTTGTAAGTCTATGATTTACAGGGGTTTATTTTTTGGTTGCCTGAATCGTTGCCTGAACTCTCGTACAAGACTACACATAACAACCGATCATTAAAAGCGTAAATAGCAAGTTAACAGAGGAAACGCATGTTTTTGCATATTAAGAGGTTCAATCACCTCCCTTCGAAGATAGAGCCTCTTTCTCCGCAAAAGCCCTTGTAAATTATTGATTTACTGGGGTTTTTTTATTTATTAATGAATTTTGATAATAATAAATGAAAATGATGAACACCTTTTTCTTTTGTAGGTGAAAATCTTCCTGTTTTATAAAATGATGATTTAAGTCCTTTATTCACATTTTCTACAACTTCCTCATCCTCATGTTCAACTTTATCTAAATCACTTCCTGCTCCATAATTTAATTTGTTTTTATCATAAATGTATGATCTAAATGACACATTTGTTGAATTTATTGATTTTGGTTGTACGAGATTAACTGAAAGTCCCCATGGATAAAAATTCAACATTAAATTTGGAAATATCCAGTAATAATATGCAGCAATATTTTTACCATAATCAATATGGTTTTTAGGAAATTTAAATGTATCATCTTTATTGTCAGAATAACCAATTTGAAGATTACAATGGTCATATATTATTGTTTCATAACTGTCATAATCCAATATCTTATTTAAGTCTTTGTGTACAAATGGAACATGAAACCCTTCTAAATAATTATCGCAATATAAAGCCCAGTGAGAGTTAATTTTAAAATCTCTAGAAAGATTTTCATCAAAAATAAATTCATCAATAGGCATAAATCCAACTCTTTCTTTAATTATAGAAAAAACATTTTCAATATTAAAACCTGGATTAAATCCTACAAATAAGAGGTTTCCAAAAGATTTGATAGGAAATCCATGAAGGTTATCACAATTTCTAGGAAAATTTTTGGTCATCTCAAATTCTGGCATAAATTTAAATTTACCCTCATTATCAAATTTTCTACCGTGATAATTACATATTAAATTATTTGAATTGGAAGGTTTATCAAAAATTAAATTACCTCTGTGAGTACAAACATTTGAAAGAGATTTATAATCGTTTGATGGGTTTTTTAAAACAATAATTGGTTCAGATAAATAATCAGGTAGAATAAAAAAAGGACATGTGCTGAATTGATTAAATATTGACTTATCATCAATCCAATGCCAACATTTTAAAAATATTTTTTCTTTTAAAAGCTGAAAAACATCTTCTGAATTATAAAACCACCCAGGTAATGTTTCTGCATTTGCAATATCAGAATCTATTATAAATTTATAATTCATTACTTTAGGTCCTATTAATTATTACACACTAAGATGATAAAAATTTTAATAACTGGAGGAACTTTTGATAAGAGTTATGACTCTATTAACGGTGTGTTATTTTTTGAAAAAACTCATATTCCTCAAATGCTTAAAAGAAGTAAGTGTAAACTTAGTGTTAATGTAGAAACACTAATGATGAAAGATAGTTTGGAAATGGATAAAAATGATGTAAATAAAATTGTGGATGCTTGTAAAAGAGAAAAAAGTGAAATGATCATAATTACTCATGGAACTGATAGAATGATTAATACAGCTGAAAAACTTTCAAAAGAGAACTTGAATAACAAAACAATCATATTAACTGGAGCAATGATTCCATATGCTTTTGGAAGTTCATCAGATGGTTTTTTTAATCTTGGCTGTGCCCTGTCGTTTGTTCAAACATTACCCAAAGGAATTTATATTACCATGCATGGTGAATATTTTGATTGGAGTTCAGTTAAAAAGAACAAAAAAAAGGGGATTTTTGAAAGAATTAAATAAAAATTAATTCAGCTTGTCTTATTTAAATAATTAAATTTGATCATGCTTTCCAGACTTGAAGAATCACTAATAAAAAAAGAAGAAACTTTTTGTTCAAACACCTATAACCCTTTACCTGTAGTTTTAAAAAAAGGCAGAGGCGTATATGTCTGGGATGTACATTGTAAAAAGTATTTTGATTTCTTATCCTCATACTCTGCAGTCAACCAAGGTCATTGTAATAAAAAAATACTCAGGGCTTTCACAAGACAAGCTAGAAAATTAACTCTGACATCAAGGGCATTTTATAATAGTGAGTTAGGTGACTCACTAGAGTATATTACATCTGCCTTTGGTTATGACAAAATGCTTCCTATGAATTCTGGTGCAGAAGCTGTTGAAACAGCCATTAAAATATGTAGAAAGTGGGGACATGAGATTAAAAAAATAAAAGAAGATAGTGCGAAAATTGTTGTTTGTGATGGAAATTTCCACGGTCGAACAACGACTGTGGTGTCTTTTTCACCAAGTTTGGGAAGTAAGAAAAATTTTGGTCCACTTACACCAGGCTTCGAAATGATTAAATACAATGATATTGAAGCATTAGAAAAAGTACTAAAGAAGGATAAAAATATTGCCGGATTTTTGGTTGAACCAATTCAAGGTGAAGGAGGTGTTGTAGTTCCTGATGATGGCTACCTAAAAAAATGTAAAAAATTATGCGAGGATTATAATGTTCTATTTATCGCTGATGAAATTCAAACTGGAGTATGTAGAACAGGTAAGCTTTTAGCATCTTGGCATGAAGGAATAAAACCTGATATGGTAATTTTAGGAAAAGCTCTTTCTGCAGGTTTTTATCCAGTATCAGGAGTTTTAACTTCAAAGGAAATTATGAGTGTGATGAAGGTTGGGCAACATGGTTCAACTTTTGGAGGTAATCCTCTAGCAGGCGTAGTAGCAAAAGCTTCTATTAAATACGCTATAGATTATAAATTAGCTGAAAACGCACAATCACTTGGTGAAATTTTCAGATCAGAACTTTTAAAAATAAGCAGTAAAAGAAAAATCATTAAAGGTGTTAGAGGCAAAGGGTTACTAAATGCAATAATTCTAGACTGCGATTCAAAATCTAAAACTCCATGGAATATTTGTCTTAAAATGAGAGACAATGGACTTTTAGCAAAACCTACTCAAGGTAACAAAATAAGGTTTGCACCTCCCCTAGTAATAACTAAACGACAATTATTTAAAGCTATTAAT
This sequence comes from Flavobacteriaceae bacterium, assembly GCA_002702385.1. Taxonomy (GTDB): domain Bacteria; phylum Bacteroidota; class Bacteroidia; order Flavobacteriales; family Flavobacteriaceae; genus Eutrophosalina. The sequence continues at coordinate 3,112 of NZZF01000025.1, forward strand.
ATAATTGATACTAGTTTAAGTGAATTTTAATAATGAAACTAAAAGTATATGATGAAACAAGTACACTAAAATCAGTGATACTTGGAAATGCATCTAATCTAGGAAATAAACCTAAAATAAGTCAAACTTATGACCCCTCATCAATAATACATTTAAAAAAAGGAACTTATCCATTGAAAAAAGATTTGGTTAATGAGTTAAAGCTTTATAAGAAAACACTTGAGGATAACAAAATCAAAGTTTTAGGCCTAGATAAAGTCAAGGATTGTAATCAAATATATGCCCGTGATATTGGTTTTGTGATTGAAGATTTCTTTTTTGTTTCTAACATACTTCCGCTGAGAGAAAATGAAATTATTGGTCTCAATACTTTTTTAAAAAAAATAGACAAAACAAAAATAGTTAGATTGCCATCTAATTGTCATATCGAAGGTGGAGATGTAATATTGGATAATGAATATGTTTTTATTGGTTATTATAATAAGACAGACTATAAGAAACAAATTACAGCGAGAACGAATTATAAAGCCGTAAAATTTATTGAAAATTTTTTTCCAAAAAAAAAAATTAAGGGCTTTGAATTAAAAAAATCAATTAATAATCCAAAAAATAATGCACTTCATCTTGATTGTTGTTTTCAACCAGTTGGAAAATCACTAGCAGTTGTATGTATGGATGGTTTTTTAAACAAAAGTGATTATGATTGGATTGTTAATTACTACGGTAAAAACAACATTTTAAATATTAACAGTGAAGAAATGAGTTTAATGATGTGTAATTTCCTTTCGATATCTCCAAATAAAGTGATAAGTGATTCGAGATTTAAAAAAGTTAATAAATGGCTTACAAGTAAAGGGATTGAGTCAATTGAAATAGATTTAGGTGAAATTTCAAAACAAGGAGGATTATTTAGATGCACTACGTTACCATTAATTAGAAAATGAATTTAACTGATAAAATATTGATGGTAAGACCAAATACTTTTCGTTCTAATGAACAAACAATCATTAATAACTATTTTCAAAAAAATAATTCAAAAATTGATAACAAAGATGTTTTAAGCAAGGCACTAAAAGAATTTGATGATTTAATAAATATTATTTCAAAAAACAAAATTGAAATAACAGTAGTTAAAGGAAATAAATTAAACGATAATCCTGATGAAATTTTTCCAAATAATTGGATAGTGTTTGAAAATAATAAAATTGGAATTTTTCCGATGAATGCATTAAACAGAAGAACAGAAATCAATTATGATTTAATTAAGAAGATTAATAAAAAAAATAATTACAAAATTTTTGATTACTCAAATCATGCTAAAAAAAACATATTTCTTGAGGGAACAGGAAGTGTTGTTTTGGACAGAACTAATAAAAAAGCATACTGCGGTCTCTCTGAAAGATCATCAAAAAATCTATTTTTAAAATTTTGTATAGATTTTGATTATAAACCAATAATGTTTCATGCTTATCATAATGTTAATGAAAAAAGAAAGTTAATTTATCACACAAATGTAATGATGTCTATTGGTGCGAATAACTGTTTTATATGTTTAGATTCCATAGATGATGTTAGAGAAAGAAAAAATGTGAAAGCTAATATTGAAAACGATAATAATTTAATTGAATTATCAGAACTACAGATTAATGAATTTGCAGGTAATGTAATTTTTTTAAAATCAACTGCGGGTGATACTCAAATAGTAATGAGTAAAAGCGCATATAATTCATTCAATAAGAGTCAAATCAGTGAAATTGAAAAAATTGGCAATATAATATATAGTCCAATTCCTACAATTGAAAAACATTCAGGGGGAAGTGTTAGATGTATGATAGCTGAAATTTTTTAATTTTAATAATAATTAATTATATATGTATTCTATGAAAAAATATATTTTACTATTTATCAGCTTTTCAATATTTAGTCAAAACTTTAACACGACTGATTTTAATATTGATTCAAACTTCAATATTATACAAAATGAAGTAGCACAAGCATATACTAAGAAAGCAATTAATTATGCTGGAAATAGATATTATTTTAAAAAACCAAAAAAAGCTCTTTTAAATTTATTTGACGGAGATAAACCTATAAAAGTAACTACAAATTATAATCTTCTAGAGCAGACATTTGATATTGAGACGGATGATAATAAAACATTAAAACTTCTTCCAAATAAAGTTTATAAGGTTACATTTGATGATAAAATTTTTATTTCAATTAAAGGAAAGTTTTATGAACTGATTAATCAAAATGAAAATTTTACTTTATTAGCTGATACCTTTCTTGAAACTTACATGCCAGACTATACGCCTGGAATTCAAGTAAAACCAGATCCAACTTATAGAAAATCAAATGAAATAATGCTGTTAAATAAAAATAGATTTTTTAAAATTCAAAGGAATAAAAAATTTATAATTAATATGTTTTCAAGTTCAAAGTCAAAGGAAATTAATACTTTCTTTAAAAAAAATAAAATTTCCCCCAGAGACGATGATGAACTATCAATATTATTTTTAGAATTTTATAGTGATTTAATCATATAATTTCACTTATTTTATTTAAACAATTAACTTTTGCAGCCAGAAAATTATATTATAGAATTCCTTTCAGATGAATGGATAAGAAATATTATAATAACTATTTCAATAATATTAGCATATCTGTTCATTGGTAAATTTTTAAAGTCATCAGATAAATTAAAATTTGCAAAACTAATAGCTCTAGGCTTAATTATTACAACTATTACTTCTCATTCAAGGAATATAATTAATGGATATTGGAATATAAGCGATAATCTACCTTTACATTTGTGTGGTATTTCTAATTTAATTGCTTGTTTTATTTTGTTTTTACCTAAGAACAAAACTCTATTTGAGTTTCTATTTTATGCTGGAATAATTGGTGCTATTCAGGCTTTTCTAACTCCTCAAATCAATAATTTTGATGGGACTAATTATGAATATATAGAATACTATATATCCCACGGTGGAATACTACTTCTTCCTATATATATGTATAATAATTTAGGTTATGAATTAAGAAAGTTTTCGTGGTTAAAAATGTTAATTTACTTAAACATTTTAGTTGCTATTGTGATGCCTTTAAACTTTCAAATAGATTCAAACTACATGTACTTAGCATATGCTCCTGGTGTTGACAATCCACTAATTATTGGTGATTGGCCTTTTTATGTTCTTTACTGGGAAATTATTATTGTTATCTTCACATATACTTTATACGTAATATCAACTAGAAAAAAAGTATGAAAACCCCTATCGAGGTATTTTCTAATTGGGTAGATACTGGAAAAGATGAAGGAATGGAAAAAAACCATTTCAAACCAGTTATGAAAATGATTGATTTATATGATATTAAAACAGAATTTACATGTGTTGATGCTGGATGCGGTAATGGTTGGTTGGTAGAATATTTATCAAAGATCAATAATTGTAAAAAAGCTATAGGTGTTGATGGGTCATCTAAAATGATAGCTAAAGCTAAAAAATATAGTGACAATGAATTTTACTGTTCTGATTTATTAAAGTGGAAACCAAAAGACAAAGTTGATGTTGTTTTTTCAATGGAGGTGTTTTACTATTTTAAAAACCCCCAAATTTTAATAAAACATATTCATGATAGCTGGATTAAAAATGATGGAAAACTAATAATGGGTATAGATCATTATTATGAAAATGAAGAATGTCATGAATGGAAAAAGAAAATTAATGTTGATACAATGGAGTTAATAAAAATTGAAGAATGGAAAAATTTCTTTAATAAATCTGGATTCAAAAACGTAAAAGAATATCAGTTTTTTCCAAATAAAAAATGGAAAGGCACTCTAGTTATTGAAGGATCTAAAATCTAAGTAAATTGAATCAATTTTAATAATTCCACTATTTATATTATATACGTTTTCAAAATCATTTTCTAAAAGAAACTTAGCCGTTAATTCACTCCTTCTACCCGATCTACAATAAATATAAATATCATCTTCTTTTGAAATTTCAAGAATATCATTATTAAAGTTTTCATTATAAAAGTCAATATTAATTGACTCTAAAGCTCTATTTTCCATAAATTCTTCAGGTGTTCGCACATCTATCAACAATTTATTGGAATTTGAATTATAAAAATCTGAGAATTCAGCTTCCTTATAACTATTATTAATGTTATTACAGGAGAATAAAAAAATAACTAAAAAATAAATTATTTTTTTCATGAATTGATTAAACATTTTTGAATTCCTGAAAACCCTCTATTAATATCAATTATTCTATTAAAACCATTTCTTTTTAACAATGAAGCAGCAATCATACTTCTATACCCACCAGCACAGTGAATGTAAATACTATCATTATTGTCCAAAAGATCGATTTTAGATTCTAAATTAGATAGAGGAATCTTTATTGAATTTTTAAGAGATGAAAGTGATGTTTCAGATTTCTTTCTTACATCAAGAGTATATACCTCATCTTTAATTTCAATAAAATCTAGTGGGCTTATATTGTTAATTGTTTCAATTTTATTTCCTGATTTTTTCCATGATGAGAGTCCCCCATCTAGATAACCTAAGCAATTATCAAATCCAACTCTTGATAGTCTTGTAATAGCTTCTATCTCTTTATCTTGATCAACAATCAATAAAATATTTATGTTAGTATCTTTTAATATTTCACCAACCCAGGGTGCAAAACTCCCATTCAATCCAATAAAATATGAGTTTGGAATATGACCATTACTAAAATCTGCTGAAGATCTAGTGTCTAAAACAATAGTGTTATTTAAATTCATAAAACTCATAAACTCATCAACAGTTAATGCTTTTTTTGATTCTAGTAAGTTGTCTAAGTCTTCGTATCCATTTTTATTCATCATAACATTTTGCGGGAAATATGATGGTGCTTCTAATAAATCTGTAGTTAAAATTTTAATAAAATCATCTCTTGTACATGATCCATTTAATGCATAATTAATTTTCTTTTGATTACCTAACGAATCAAAAGTTTCCTTCATCATATTTTTACCACATGCAGAACCTGCTCCATGAGCTGGATAAACAATTACATCATCTGGAAGGACTGATATTTTAGCTTGAATTGAGTCAAACAACATTCCAGCTTGCATTTCAGGGGTGTAATCAGAATTATTTTGAGCTAAATCTGGTCTACCAACATCTCCTAGAAATAATGTATCACCAGTGAATATACAATGATTTCTCCCTTTATTATCAATTAGTAAATATGTTGTACTTTCTATTGTATGACCCGGAGTGTGAAGAACTTTAATTGTAATGTCACCAACCTTAAATTCTTGTAAATCTTCAGCTATAATTGATTGGAAATTAGTTTTTGCTTTTGGACCAAAAACAATTGGTGCTCCCGAAAATTTCGATAATGTTATATGACCACTTACAAAATCAGCATGAAAATGCGTCTCAAAAATGTATTTTAATTTAGACTTAGTTTTTTTAACTTTATTTAAATATACATTAGATTCTCTAAGTGGATCAATCACTGCTGACTCTCCATTGCTTTCAATAAAATATGAAGCTTGAAATAAACATCCAGTATAAATCTGCTCAATTTTCATTTTTCAAAATTATAAATATTATTATTCATAACAATTTTTTAATTTAAAAGTGTGAATTACGGAATAATTAAAGAAAGTCTTATACCAGTTAGAAAAAAGAACACGAGTAAATCAGAGATGATAAATCAGTTGTTATTTGGTGAAACATTCAAAATAATTGAAAAAATTAAAAAATGGTCTCTTATATCTTCTTATTTAGATAATTATATTGGATGGATTGAAAATAATAATATTAATAAAATTTCTGAGGAAGAATTTAGAGTAATCAACAGAAAAGTCTTCTTTTCAAGTAAAGAATTAAAACTAACTAATCCAGAAAATAACTATTCTCAAATTATTCCAATTGGATCACAATTAAGTTCATGTTCTTATCTAAATTATACAATACCTAATGAAGATAATTTAGTAAATAAAATAAACCCTATAGATTTTATAAACACACCCTATTTATGGGGAGGAAAGTCAAAATATGGTATTGATTGTTCNGGTTTTACTCAACTAGTTTTAAGNTCAAATAATNTATTTATTCCAAGAGATGCAAAAGATCAAGCAAAATTTGGTAAAGTTGTAAACTATAAATCCTTAAAGAGTGGTGATTTATGTTTTTTCGGAGATAGTGTAGATAAAATAACTCATGTAGGTATATTTATTGGCAACAAGAAAATAATTCATGCTTTTGAAAAAGTCCGGATAGATAAACTTGATGAAAAAGGTATTGTTAATTCAAATTCCTTAAAAATAACACATAAATTAAAATCAATAAGAAGAATAAATTACCCTTCTAACTCATTTATTTGAGCAGAAACTTCTTTAAAAGCTTCATTATCACCAAGAACACTATAAATATTTTTCAAGGTTCTTAAGGCATCTAAATTAGTTGGAGATACTTCAATTAATTTTTCAAGATATGGAACACATCTCTTATATAAATTTTCTCTAACAATTTTTAATTCATCATATCTAATATTATCCTTTTTTGATGTTCCAAGGCTATTCATTTCATCTACTACAGCTTGTTCACCGTCAAGAATAACTGAAACTAAATTTAAATATGCATCAACATAATCAGGTTTAAAGTTTATGGCTTTTTCATAATATTCTATGGCAACATCAGATTCACCTTGTTCAGTAGAAATAACGCCAAGATTGTAATAAAGAATACCATTTTCAGGATCTTTAGTTATGGCTAGCTCCATTAAATCTTTAAATTTACCTCTATAAGTCACTCTATCTTCTTCATTATCAGAATTATTACTCATCCTTATATATAAATCAGCTTCATTTAAAATTAGACTTGTGTCATCAGGTTGAATATTTCTAGCTTCAGTAATAGCTTGAATAGCAACTTCATTTTTACCTTGCTGGACATATATCAGGGCTATATTCTTTACGATTTCGGGATATCTAGATTCTGTCTTGCCTATTCTTGGATTTGAATATTCTTTTGATTTTTCAAGTAGGTTATACTCACTTTCTGAAACCTTTTCTTCAACACCAGTCTCATTATTGGTAACAAAATACTCATTAACGACTCCGGTATAGTTCATATTCTTCAATTCTACATAGTGGTTAAGAGCTTTTTCATAATCTCTAGAATTTACTGCGCTTCCAGCAGCATAGTATAAATAATCTTTATTTTTTTCTTTATTAAGATTGTATGCCATAAATAACTTAACAGAAGCATCAGAGTAATTTTCATTTTGATTATCGGCTACAGCTGAATTAACTATTGAAGTTTCTATTTGATCTTTTAAAAAATCTATTTCAGCTTCAATTTTACTAGAATATTCTGAGGGATTTATTGATATTAAATTATTATAAGAATTTATTGCATCTTCAAAATTTTCTAGTTCATTGGAAACTCTTGATTTATAAAAAAAGAAAAGAGCCTTGTTCTTATCTTCAGAATTTAAAACTAAAGATTCAATATTGTTTAATTCACTATTTGCCTCATCAAAAAATGATTGAGTAATCAATTTGTCAACTTGTCTCAATTCTTTCTTTTGAGAGTAAAGATTTGATACAAGAAATATGGAAATTAATAAAGCTAGTTTTTTCATATTTTAAAAATACATTAAATTATTTATTCTTCTTCAATGACTTCAATATTGTCAATATCCTGTACTTCATCATCTTCTAAAACAACTTTGGCAACCGCAGCAATTGAATCATTATCTTTAATATTAATGAGCTTAACTCCTTGAGTTGCTCGACCCATCACTCTTAAATCTGAAACTTCCATTCTAATAGCAATTCCAGATTTATTAATTATCATTAAATCATCACCATCAGAAACATTCTTTATAGAAACTAAATTTCCTGTTTTTTCAGTAATAGATATTGTTTTAACACCCTTACCTCCTCTGTTTGTAATTCTGTAATCTTCAAGACTAGATCTTTTACCATAACCATTTTCAGAAACAACCAAAATATCACTATCCATATCATTTACAGAAATCATCCCTATTACTTCATCAGAGGGGTCTTTAAGCCTAATTCCTCGAACTCCGGATGCATTTCTACCCATTGGCCTTGTTTTTCCTTCTTCAAATCTTATACATTTTCCAGATTTTACAGCAATTAAAACTTGAGAATTTCCAGTAGTTAGTTTTGCTTCTAGTAATTCATCTTCATCTTTAATAGTTATGGCATTAATACCATTTGATCTTGGTCTAGAATATTGTTCTAATGAAGTCTTTTTAACTTGTCCTTTCTTAGTACACATAATAACATAATGACTATTTATATATGAATCATCTTTTAAATCTTGAGTACATATGAAAGCTTTTACTTTGTCATCAGGCTCAATATTTATTAAATTTTGAATTGCTCTTCCTTTAGACAACTTACTTCCTTCAGGAATTTCGTAAACTCTCATCCAAAAACACTTGCCTTTTTGAGTAAAAAACAACATGTATTGATGATTAGTGCCAACAAATAAGTACTCTAAAAAGTCTTCACTTCTTGTTGTAGATCCCTTTTGTCCAACGCCACCCCTGTTTTGAGTTTTATACTCAGCTAAAGGAGTTCTCTTAACATATCCAGCATGGGAAATTGTAATAACAACTTTTTCGTCAGGTATCATATCCTCAATACTTAACTCACCACCAGCGAACTCAATAACTGATCTTCTTTCGTCACCGTGTTTTTCTTTAATTTCTACAAGCTCATCTTTTATAATTGACATTCTTCTTTCTTTATTATCAAGAATGTCTTTTAAATCTTTTATAAGTACTAATAATTCTGCATGCTCATTTCTTAATTTATCCTGCTCAAGACCTGTTAACTGTCTTAACCTCATTTCAACAATAGCCTTGGCTTGAACTTCAGAAAGTGAAAACTCTTTAATAAGATTTTCCCTTGCATTATCAGCATTAGAAGATGATTTAATTATTTCAATAACCTTGTCAATATTATCAGAGGCTATAATTAATCCATCTAAAATGTGGGCTCTTTCTTCAGCTTTTCTTAGGTCATATTTAGTTCTTCTGACAACAACATCATGTCTATGGTCAACAAAATACTTAATCATCTCTTTAAGATTTAAAAGCATTGGTCTTCCTTTAACAAGAGCAATATTATTAACACTAAATGAAGATTGTAACTGAGTATATTTATAAAGTTTATTTAAAACAATATTGGGAATAGCATCTCTTTTGAGTATGTAAACTATCCTCATTCCTTTTCTATCAGACTCATCTCTTATATTAGAAATACCTTCAATTTTTTTATCATTAACTAGTTGAGCAGTTTTTTGAATCATATCAGCTTTATTAACCTGATATGGTATTTCTGTAACTATAATACATTCTCTTCCATTTACTTCTTCAAATGTTGCTTTACCTCTCATAACTACTCTTCCTCTCCCCGTATGAAAAGCTTCTTTAACACCTTCGTATCCATAAATTACACCTCCAGTTGGAAAATCTGGTGCTTTTATGAATTTTATGAGTTCATCAATTTCAATATCATTGTTATCAATATATGCAACTGTTCCATCAATCACTTCTGAAAGATTATGAGGAGGCATATTGGTCGCCATACCAACAGCAATTCCAGAAGCACCATTAACTAAGAGACTTGGAATCTTTGTAGGTAATACTGTAGGTTCATTAATTGAGTCATCATAATTTAACTGGAAGTCAACCGTATCTTTATCAAGATCTTCTACCATTTCCTCAGAAATCTTTTTCAATCTTGCTTCTGTATATCTCATGGCAGCAGGACTATCACCGTCGATTGATCCAAAATTACCTTGACCATCAACAAGCATATATCTTAAACTCCATTCTTGAGCCATTCTTACCATTGTATCATACACAGAACTATCACCATGAGGGTGATATTTACCTAATACTTCCCCTACAATGAAAGCTGATTTTTTATANTTACTATTAGATCTTAAACCAAGTTCNCTCATTCCNAANAGAACTCTTCTNTGAACTGGCTTNAGACCNTCTCTNACATCAGGTAATGCTCTTGAAACAATAACCGACATNGAATAATCAATGTAAGCTGATTTCATNGCTTCTTCAATATTGATTGGGATTAATTTTTCTCCGTCTGACATACTTTTTTTGGTTTAATTTTCAAATATAATTATAAGACAAAAAAACTTNAGNNTTAACAGAAAGGAATTTCATAAACTTATTAACATTATTTACAATATTTTCACAATAATTTAAAATTGATTATTTATTAATATTATTTATTTATAATTTTATAAAATGGATGATAATTTTTCTTCAAGAGTTAAAGANGTAATTACCTACAGTAAAGAAGAGGCAATTAGACTTGGACATGATTTTATAGGNACTGAGCATTTNTTGCTTGGTATTTTAAGAGATGGAGGNGGAAAAGCAATTAAAATTTTAAGTGCTTTAGATATTGATTTAGATTTTTTGAGAAAAAAAATTGAAATACTTAGTCCACCTAATCCGATAATGAATTACGAAGAGAANCTAAGAAAAAATCTTCATCTAACAAGACAAGCTGAAAGAGCCCTTAAAACAACATTTCTTGAAGCTAAATTATTTCAAGGTAATTCTATAAATACGGCTCATCTTCTTTTGTGTATCCTTAGGAATGAAAATGATCCAACTACAAAACTTCTTGAAAAACTCAATCTTAATTATGAAGTTGTAAAAGATCAATTTAAAGAGTTAATNTCTGAAACTAATGATGATTTTGAAGATATTTCAGCATCAAGCACATATGATGAAGAAGAAGAAAAAGAAGATGAATCAATNGAACAAAATCCTTTTACNGTTAAATCTGGATCATCAAAGTCTAAAAAGTCTAAAACTCCTGTCCTTGATAATTTTGGAAGGGACTTAACAGCATTTGCNTCCGAGGGAAAACTTGATCCTATTATTGGAAGAAATAAAGAAATTGAAAGAGTTTCTCAAATTCTTAGTAGAAGAAAGAAAAACAACCCTCTTCTAATTGGTGAACCAGGAGTTGGTAAATCTGCAATTGCTGAAGGCTTAGCATTAAGAATTATTGAAAGAAAAGTATCTAGATTACTTTACAATAAAAGAGTTATTTCGCTTGATTTAGCAAGTGTTGTAGCTGGAACAAAATATAGAGGTCAATTTGAGGAGAGAATGAAAGCTGTAATGAATGAACTTGAAAAAAACAGAGATATAATTCTTTTTATTGATGANATACATACTATTGTTGGAGCTGGTGGTGCAATGGGAAGTTTAGATGCTTCAAACATGTTTAAACCTGCTCTTGCAAGAGGTGAAATCCAATGTATTGGAGCNACNACTGTTGATGAATACAGAAAATATATTGAAAAAGATGGTGCTTTAGAAAGAAGATTCCAAAAAATAATGGTNGAACCAACCTCAATTGGTGAAACAATTGAAATATTACAAAATATTAAAGATAAGTATGANGATCATCATAATGTAAAATATACTGATGANGCAATTGAAGCCTGTGTTAAATTAACTGACAGATACATTAATGATAGAAATCTTCCTGATAAAGCTATCGATGCGATGGATGAAGCAGGTTCAAGAATTCATATNACAAATATGGATGTACCNAAAGAAATAATTGAATTAGAGAATAAACTTGAAAATGTAAGAGAAAAGAAAAATTCTGTTGTAAAAAATCAAAAATATGAGGAAGCTGCCANGCTAAGAGATGANGAGAAGAANTTNGAAAAAGAATTACTTACTCAACAAGAACAATGGGAAAGTGAATTAAAGAAAAAGANAGAAATAGTAACTGATGTTAATATTACCGAAGTNGTATCCTTAATCTCTGGAATACCATTAAAAAAGATTGATAACACAACGAATGAAAAAAATATACAGTTTGATTTAGAAAGTAAACTAAAAGAAAGNATTATTGGACAAAANGATGCAATTGATGTTGTTGTTAATGCTATTCAAAGAAANCAGACCGGTCTAAAAGATCCAAACAAACCAATTGGGTCATTCATCTTCCTAGGTCAGACAGGTGTTGGAAAAACACAGCTTGCAAAAAGTTTAGGAGAAGAATTATTTAACAGCAAGGATTCTTTAATAAGACTNGANATGAGTGAGTATATGGAAAAATTTTCTGTTAGCAGNTTAATTGGTGCTCCTCCAGGATATGTTGGCTATGAAGAAGGTGGTCAATTAAGTGAAAAAGTTAGAAGAAAACCTTACTCAATTGTTTTATTAGATGAAGTTGAAAAAGCGCATCCTGATNTATTTAATATGATGTTACAAGTTTTAGATGATGGATATTTAACNGATAGTGTTGGAAGAAAAGTTGATTTTAAAAATACGGTTATAATCATGACATCAAACATAGGGACNAGAAAATTAAAAGATTTTGGAACTGGAGTTGGATTNGATACGGATTACAGAAAAAAAGAAAAAAACAAGCTTTCAACTGAAGTTTTGAAAAAAAGTCTTGGTAAAAAGTTTTCACCTGAGTTTCTAAATAGAATTGATGAAATTGTTGTATTTAATGAATTAGATAAAAATGAAATAGAGAAAATTGTAAAAATTGAAATCAAAAAATTTATTAATAGATTATCTGAAATTGAGTATAAAATACAAATTGATTCAAAAGCAATCTCATTTCTTGCTAAAAAAGGTTATAACAAAGAATACGGTGCAAGACCAGTCAAAAGAGCAATTCAGAAATTTATTGAAGATGAGATTGCTAAAATGATAGTGAAAAACAAGATAAAAAAGAATGATAATATCGTTATAAGTCATAAAAAAGATAACGACAAGCTTGATTTTTCAGTTTCTACTTAAAAATATATTTTTTTTCTCAAGAAAAGAATACCTTTGTCGGCTTAAACAAACCAAAAAGTTTTGAAGGTTATAAAGTTTGGAGGATCATCATTATCATCCAGTAAAAATATTTTAAAGGTTTTAAGAATTGTTGAAAGCTACAAAAAAGAAACAATTATTATATTATCTGCTTTTGGTAAAACAACAAATAATATAATTTCATGCGGACAACTTGCGTCAAATAAAAAAACCAAATACAAAGATTTATTTAAAGAAATTGAGTCCTATCATTATAATATAATTAGAGACTTAGTTGACATAAATTATCAAGTAAAAGTCTTGACTGAAGTTCAAAAAAAATTTTTAGAGCTTGAAAATATTCTTGATGGAATTTATGGTATTGGTGAATTAAGTAAGTCTATATTAGATAGAATTTCAACATTTGGAGAGTTATTATCATCTTATATTTTTTATGAATTTTCAAAATTCAAAAAATTAAACAGCGAGTATATTGACTCAAGAAATATTATTTATACTAAAAAGTCTAAGGGTAATAGTATAATTATAGATTTTGAAAGAACTAAAAAAAATCTAGTTAATAGTTTAAATAAAAAAGAATTTGAGTTCCATGTGATGCCAGGTTTTATTGCTTCGAGCCATGATAATAAAACTATTACACTGGGAAGAGGAGGATCTGATTTCACTGCAAGTATAATAGCAAATATTTTAGAAGCTAATAAGTTAGATATTTGGACAGATGTTAGCGGTATGTTTACAGCTAATCCTAAAATAGTTAAACAAGCAATTCCAATATCAGAGCTTTCATATGAGGAGGCCATGGAGCTTTCTTATTTTGGAGCAAAGGTTATTTATCCTCCAACAATACAACCCTTGATTGAAAAAAATATTCCAATCAATATTAAAAACACATTTAAACCTAAAGAAAATGGATCTTTTATAGGTATAAAGTCAAAGAATAAGTTTTCTGCAATTAAAGGAATATCTCATGTAGATAATATTTGTTTACTTACTGTTGAAGGAGGTGGAATGGTCGGCACTCCTGGTTATTCCAAAAGACTGTTTGAGTGTTTGTCAAATGAAGGAGTTAATATTGTTATGATAACTCAAGCATCTTCAGAACATTCAATATGCATTGGAATTAATTCATCAGATGCAGAATTTGCTAAAAATATAATTTCTGATGAATTTGAAAATGAAATTAACAACAAGACACTCAAACCTGTATTAGTTGAAAAAGATTTATGTATAATCGCACTTGTTGGCGATAAAATGAAAAACCATCAGGGAATAAGCGGAAAAATGTTTAGTTCTTTAGGAAACAACAATATTAATGTTAAAGCTATTTCTCAAGGAGCTTCAGAAAGAAATATTAGTGCAGTTATAGATAGAAAAAATATTAAGAAAGCATTAAATACTTTACACGAAAANTTTTTTGAAAAAAATGTTAAAGAAGTTAATCTTTTCATAACTGGTGTTGGAAATGTTGGAAGTGAATTANTAAACCAACTAAACTCACAAGAAGAATATTTAAAGAGTAATTTAAATATTAAAATTAATGTAATAGCAATTTCTAACTCNAGAAAAATGTTATTTAATTCCAAAGGGATAAATTTAAAAAATTGGAAAAATTTATTAAATGAAGGCACAATAGCAAATCCACAAGATTTTCTAAGAAGAACAAAAAAAATAAATCTGAGAAATAGTATTTTTGTTGATAACACTGCATCTCATGAAATTTCAAGATTTTATTCAAAATACCTNAAAAAAAGTATTGCTGTTGTAACGTGTAATAAAATTGCATGTGCAGATGACTATGATAANTATAAAAATTTGAAATTTCTTTCAAAAAATTATAATGCTCCATTTCTTTTTGAAACAAATGTTGGGGCGAGTCTTCCAATTATTGANACATTAAATAATTTAGTTGCTTCTGGAGATAAAATTTCATCGATACAAGCTGTATTNTCNGGNAGTTTAAATTATATATTCAATAATTTTAAATCTNCAGATACCTTTCATNAAATAGTTGATGATGCTAAAAATTTAGGTTTTACTGAACCAGATCCAAAAATCGACTTAAGTGGTGTAGATGTNGCTAGAAAAATTTTAATTCTAGCTAGAGAAAGTGGGNTGAAAATTGAGCTTGATGATATTATAAATATGAGTTTTATCCCAGATGAATGTCTTAAAACTGAAAACTATAGTGATTTCAAGAAAAAACTAATAAANAATAAATCTCACTTTAATNATCTTCTNTCAGAATCTGAAAATAAAGGAGAAAAGCTNAANTATGTAGCNGAGCTAAGTAATAATAAAGCTAANGTTTCACTAAAGAGTGTTGGTAAAGACCATCCNTTTNACAACCTAGAAGGCAGTGATAATATCGTTTTGTTTTATACATCACGATATAGCAAACAACCNTTAATAGTAAAGGGAGCTGGAGCNGGAGCTGAAGTAACAGCTGCTGGTATATTTGCAGATATAATTAGAATTGCTAATAGATGAAAAGTATAAANGTTTTTTGTCCTGGAAGTGTAGCTAATTTATCATGTGGTTTTGATATTCTTGGTTTATGTTTGGATAATGTTGGGGATGAAATGACAGTTTCTATTATAAANGAACCAGTATTAAAACTTGACTTNTGCGATGGCTATNANGTAACAAGTGATATAAAAAAGAATGCTGCAACCGTCTCTGCTAATGCACTTTTAAAATCTTACAAGAAATTAGATTTTGGCTTTAATATTTCAATAAACAAGAAAATCAAGCCAGGAAGTGGTATAGGAAGTAGTGCTGCAAGCTCAGCAGGAAGTGTNTTTGCTATAAATAAACTTTTGGGGGAACCATTCTCCAAAATGGAATTGATAAAATTTGCCTCTGAAGGNGAGTTTGCCTGTACTCAATCTTATCATGCAGATAATATATCAGCTGTACTACTTGGTGGAATAACTCTTGTCAGAGATAATACTACTCTTGACATAGTTAGACTTAATACTCCAATTGAATTATTTGTTACTATAATTCATCCTCAAATTGAGATAAAAACATCAGATTCNAGGGCTATTATAGGAAGAAAGATTGAAATCTCTAAATTAACTGAGCAGGCATCTAACCTNGGAGCATTAATTAGTGCTCTTTATACAGANGATTATGAATTGATTAGTAGGTCAATTAAAGATATNNTTGCTGAGCCTTACAGGTCTGAATTAATACCTGAATTCAATAATCTTAAACAGATTGCACTTGAAAATGGNTCAATTGGTTTTGGAATTTCAGGTTCAGGACCTTCAATGTTTTCTTTATCTAAAGGTCCTGAAAATGCNAATAAAGTAAAAAGAAANCTTGAAGATTATTTAAATAAAAAGAATNTNGATTTCAAAAGTTATGTTTCAGCAGTAAATGATGAAGGANTAAAAATCATTTAAGGATGTTTACTAGTTTAATTAATTCAAATATTAATGATTCATTTAAAGAATCAATATTTAATGGCTTATCACCGGATGGAAGTCTATATTTTCCTAAAAAAATCAATGCTTTAAAAGATATAATTTTTAATATAACAAGTTTATCGAATAAAGAAATTGGTTTTTTGGTTATGAAGGATTTTGTTAATGACGAGATTCCTGAAAGNAAATTAAANAGCATAATTAATAANACTATAAATTTTGATTTTCCTCTTAAAAATATTGATTCAAATATCTTTTCATTTGAACTTTTTCATGGTCCTACCCTAGCATTTAAAGATGTTGGAGCAAGTTTTCTAGCAAACTCTCTAGAATATTTTACAGAAAATAATATTTTAAATATTTTGGTAGCAACATCTGGTGATACAGGCGCCGCAGTTGCTGAAAGTTTTCATAAAAAAAAGAACATCAATGTTATAGTCCTTTTTCCAAAAGGGAAAATCAGTTCTTTTCAACAAAAACAAATATCTACTAAAGGGGATAATATANATGCAGTTGAAATTGATGGAAGTTTTGATGATTGTCAAACACTAGTTAAAAAAGCTTTTAATGANAAAGATTTAAGAAAAAATATAAATATCTCTTCTGCTAATTCAATTAATNTTGGAAGATGGTTGCCACAAATAATTTATTATTTTATTCTTTACAAGGAACTTAAAAAAAANGGCNTAAAAAGTAAAATATCTATTTCAGTACCNAGTGGAAATTTTGGAAATATATGTGCGGGATTTATNGCTCAAAAAATGGGTTTAAATTTTGATAAAATAATAAGCTCAACAAACATTAATGATACAATACCAAGATATTTAAGTTCAGGTGTTTTTTCACCAAATGAAACTCAAAGAACAATTTCTAACGCTATGGATGTTTCAATACCAAATAATTTCCCTAGAATTGAGAAAATATTTGAAAATAATTTTAAAAAATTATCAAATAATTTAATAGNTGAAAAAGTTAATGAAATTGAAACTAAAGAAGAGATAAAATNCACATTTGAAAAATCNAAATATATTTTAGACCCTCANGGAGCTGTTGGTCTAGTTGGATTAAAAAGAAATTTAGGTAAAAATCAAACTGGAGTATTTTTTGAAACAGCTCATCCAATTAAATTTATAGATTCCATCAATCAGATACTCAATATAAAACAAGACCATTTTGATGTAGAAACAAATTTTAAGAATAATGAGTTTATNAATTCNATTGATAANAATTATCCTTCTTTAATTAATTTTCTAAAAAAAATAAATTAAATTTTNANAGATTTTACATAATAATCTCTGTCAATNTTAATNCTNTCAGAATTAATTTCTATTGATTTTTTCTTNGTTGTAGGATAGATCCAAATATTTTCNCCTAAAACTTCAATTTCTAAAGGCATTGTAAAATNATCAATGACATCTATCCANCTGTATGTTAAAAGACCNTCAGAAATNCTGTATTCAAGATTTGGAATTCTAATNTCNCTGAGATATTGATCAAAAAATGTAGTTAAATCAAATCCAATTTTTGAAGATATAAATTCTTCAATTTGCTTAGTNTCTACAGTCTGATGATAAAATTCACTATTTAANCCCCTTAATATCATTCTCCAAATTTCATCATCTTTAGCAATTTGTCTTAAGGTGTGTAATAAATTTGCTCCCTTAGTGTAAAGNTCACTTCCTCTTTTATTTACTCCATATGGTCCAATCATTGGAGAAGAATTAGAAATTCCGTCTCTTGTTCCAATTACATANTCAGATGCAGCTTCATTTCCGTAGTGATAATCTAAAAAAAGATTTTCGGAGTATGTAGTAAAAGATTCATGCACCCACATATCAGCAATGTCTTTATAAGTAATNTTATTGGCAAACCATTCATGACCAGCTTCGTGTATGATTATATAGTCAAATTTTAAACCCCATCCAGTTCTGGAAAGGTCTCTTCCNAGATATCCCTTCATATATTTATTTCCATAAGTAATAGAGCTTTGGTGTTCCATTCCAAGGTATGGAACCTCAACAATTTTAAAACTATCTTCATAAAAAGGATAAGGTCCAAACCAGTATTCAAAAGCATCCATCATTTTTGGTGCATCTTTAAAATGAGTTCTAGCTCGTTCAATATTATCTCTCAAAACATAATAAANCATATCAAGTGGTCCTTTTTCTCCGTTGTATACTTCTGAAAAACTTACATAATCTCCAATATTTATATTAACTCCATAATTATTAATTGGATTTGAAACATACCAATGNTAAGTTTTAGAATCCTCATATTCATCNATTTTTTTTAGTCTGCCGTTAGAAACATTAACTAAGTCTTTTGGAACATTTACACTTATGAGCATACTATCAACTTCATCATACATGTGATCTTTATTAGGCCACCATATACTTGCTCCAATTCCTTGACANCTTGTTGCAACAAAATGTTTTCCATTTGAATCTCTTTTCCATGATAAACCTCCGTCCCATGGAGCTCTAACTGCNTCTTTNGGGTATCCTTCATAATAAACTTTTACAGATTGAATAGTNCCTTTTTTTTGTTTATCTAAAAGTTTAATAAAATGAGCATTGCCTTGAGATTCAAAATCTAATAAATTACCATTCTGTTCAACCTTTGTAATTTTTAATGGGGATTGTAANTCAACTTGAAGTCTATNACTAGNGTTTAAAACGTTATATGTGATTGTATTAGATCCTTNAATAAACTTTTCNTCAGGTTTTACAGAAATATCAAGATGATAATAAACAAGATCCCACCAGGCTCTTTCTGGTGTAATTGAACCTCTCAAAGTATCTTGTTTAGTAAAATTATACTGTTGTGAATATNAATTCATACTGATTATTGAGAAAAATATTAGTAATGATAATTTTAATTTATAATTCATAATNCTATTTTAAATATTCTATTAAAATTTCTTTTAATCTTTTTCTTTTATCAGANCCATTTTTAGTTGTGATTACAATAACTCCATTTGATCCTCTCATTCCATATTGAGCTAATGAAACAGCATCTTTAAGTACAGTAACAGACTCGATATCAGAGGGATTAATCATAGATAACAAGTTTAAACCGCTAGTTCTTGGATCAACTTTTATTTCTGAATTTAAAAAAGGCATTCCATCAATTACTATTAATGGTTCATTAGTTAAAGAAAAAGAACCTTCTCCCCTAATTCTAATTTGACTNATTGATCCAGGTGTNCCAGAAAAAGAATTNACTCTTAAACCTGAAACNCTTCCAGANAAATGTTGTTCAATNGAAGTATGTTGTGCTGTAGATAAATTTGTTAGTATTATTAACAAAAAACCAAAAAAATATCTGCAAAATTTTATCATATTGTAAATTAAAAAATTGATTTTAAATTGCACAANCTTTTATGAAAAAAACCTTTCTCNATAANGAACACNTCAAACTNAATGCTAAAATGGTTGATTTTGGTGGTTTTAATATGCCNATACANTATGAAGGAATNTCTTNTGANCANATNAANGTNAGANCAAATGTTGGGATTTTTGATGTATCTCANATGGGTGAATTTTTTGTAGATGGTAATGAATCATTAGAGTTTTTNAATTATGTGTGCTCNAATAATATTAANAANATTGAAATCAATAAAGCTCAATANAATTGNTTAATNAATGAAAATGGTGGTATNATAGANGATTTGATAGTCTACAGATGTGATGAAAAAGAATATATGCTGGTTGTAAATGCAGCAAATATTGAAAAAGACTGGAATTGGTTAAATTCTCAAATAAAGAAATTCAACTGTAATATACATAACGAGTCCGATAATATAGGTTTAATATCAGTTCAAGGACCAAAATCATTAGAATTAATTAATGATATATTTAATAATGATTTTGGATCTATCAAAAAATTTAATTTTAAATCATTAAATCATGGAAAATCAAAAATAACTATTTCAAATACTGGTTACACAGGATCTTCAGGTTATGAATTATATATCAATAACGATATTATAATAGATATATGGAAATCGCTTTATTCTAAAAAAGAAAAATATTCATTATGTGCAGTTGGTTTGGGTGCTCGTGATACTCTCAGAATTGAGGTAGGTTATCCATTATATGGAAATGAAATAAATGATCAAACTACTCCGTATCAAGCAAACTTGATGTGGGTTACAGATTTAAATAAAGATTTTATAGGAAAAAATAAAATAGTTGAATCAATAAATAATTCGAAGAAAAAATTAGTTGGATTCAAAATGATTGATAGAGGAATACCCAGAAAAGATTATAATATTTTTGATT
This sequence comes from Flavobacteriaceae bacterium, assembly GCA_002702385.1. Classification (GTDB taxonomy): domain Bacteria; phylum Bacteroidota; class Bacteroidia; order Flavobacteriales; family Flavobacteriaceae; genus Eutrophosalina. The sequence goes on from NZZF01000025.1 coordinate 23,704, forward strand.
ACGATAATAAATTAATTGGAAAAGTTACATCAGGAACTTTTTCCCCTCTATATAAAGTTGGGTTAGGTATGGCAATGATTGATTTTAATGATTTTAAATCAAATGAATTTTATATTGAAAACAGAAATAAATTATCTAAAGCAATGATCACAAAATTATCAATATAAAGATGGGTAGAGCATTTGAGTTCAGGAAAGCAAGAAAAATGAAAAGATGGTCAAGTATGGCCAAAACATTTACTAGAATTGGAAAAGACATTGTTATTGCTGTAAAAGATGGTGGACCTAACCCAGAAACAAACTCAAAATTAAGGGCAGTTATTCAAAATGCTAAAACAGCAAATATGCCCAAAGACAATATTCAAAGAGCTATAAAAAATGCATCTGAAAAAAATACTGAAAATTACAAGGAAATAGTTTTAGAGGGATATGGGCCACATGGAATTGCTGTTATAATTGATTGTACTACTGATAATAACAACAGAACTGTTGCTAATGTTAGAAGTTATTTTAATAAAACTAACGGCAACTTAGGAACAAATGGTTCTGTTGAATATTTATTTGAAAAATTATGTGTATTTAGAGCAGAAATTATTGATGATTGTGAAGAACTTGAATTTGAGCTAATTGATTATGGTTTAGAAGAATTTATTGTTGATAAAGAAGAAAATGAAATTATTATTTATGCAGAATTTGAATCTTTTGGACAAATTCAAAGTATTCTAGAAGATAAAAAAATAGAAATAAAAAGCTCTGAAATTGAAAAATTACCTAAAAACACAATTGATTTAGAAGAAGAAAAAAAGTGTGAATTTGAAAATTTTCTAGAAATGTGTGATCAAGATGATGATGTTCAAAAGATTCACCATAATTGCAGCTAGGAGTTTTTAGGAACAATACCAACTACACCACTGTAAAATTTTCTCAAATACTCAAAATCTTTATCTATATTTTCAGTAGTATAAAATGGTTTTGAAAAAACTACTTCCTTTTTTTTGGCGTCCATAGAAACTGAAACGATTGGAACATTAGCTTTTTTAGCTATATAATAAAATCCTGTTTTCCATTTATCAACTTTTTTTCTTGTACCCTCAGGTGAAAGAGCCAATCTGTAAATATTTTTGTTATTGAATTTATCAGCAATTAAGTCAACAGTTCTTGATTTACTATTTCTATTAACAGGTGAGCCACCTAAATATTTAAGAAAATAGTTTAATGGAAAAAAGAAAAGTTCTTTTTTACCAATAAAATTAATTTTAAGATTAAGAATTCTTCTTACCGGTAAGGCTACAAAAAAATCTAACCAATGGGTATGTGGAGCTACTATAATAACACACTTATTTACTGGTTTTATCTCTCCAAGTATTTTCCATCCAAAAAGAGTACAAAAAATAAATTTAGTCATTCAACTTTTTTTTTGCTCTTTTTAAATCTTCAATAGTATCTATGGATATATATTGATTAAAAACTTCTAATATTTTTATTTTAATTCCATTTTCAATAAATCGAATTGCTTCAATCATTTCAGCTTTTTCCAGCTTAGACTTCTTTAATTTAGAAAAACTAAACAATGCTTTTTTTCTAAATGCATAAACACCAATATGTTTATAATGTTTTAAGTTAGATTTTGATCTATTGTAAGGAAGGGGATTTCTTGAAAAATAAATAGCATTAGAATCATTATCACAGATAACTTTAACATTATTCGGGTTATTCAAATCATCTATGTTAGAAATTTCTTTTTTAAGAGATATTACATCAATATTATTTTCTATATCTTCTTTAAAAGTATTTATAATAAGTTTCAAATCATCTTTGTTAATAAAAGGTTCATCACCTTGAACATTAATAATTATTTCACAATCAAAATTATCAGCAAATTCAGCTATTCTATCTGTACCAGTTTCATAAACTTTCGTGCTTTTTAGGTAATTAATTGAATGTTTTTTTAAAACATTAATAATTTCATCTGAATCAGTAACAACGCACACATCATCAAATAAATTAGAAGAAAGTAAATTTTTAGATGTTAAAACAATTAAAGGAAGATCAGAAATTGATCTTAAAAGTTTTTTTTCTAACCTTGTTGATTCAAGTCTTGCAGGAACTAATGCAATGGTTCTCACCCAATAAAATTAATGAATAAAAACAAGAAGTAAATTAGACTTATCTAATAATTTTCATAATTTAAAAAAAATTGTAGTTTTGTTTGACTACAAAAACAAATAAACATGAAATCACTTTCAGAAAAAAATAGAAAAATTATTACAATTTTACTATACCTATTTTCCTTAGTTCTAGTTGTTTTAATAATCAATGGAATTACTGCTCCAATTGAGTTTAATAAAGTAAAAAATGAAAGATACCTAAAAGTTATTGATAGACTTAAGGATATTCGAAATGCTCAAATTGCTTACAAAAGTGTTAATGGTTTATATTCTGACAATTTTGATTCTCTTGTAAAGTTTATTGATTCAGCTCAATTTACTATTATAGAAAAAAGAGATTCAAGCTATATGCAATACGATAGAGTTTATAGAATTGACATGCTTAGAGAGGTTATTGTTGTTGATACCCTTGGATTTGTTTCTGTTAAAGACTCACTTTTTAAGAATACTAATTCCTATAAGAACATGGCATTTGTCCCGATTGATGGTACTGACAGTAAATTTCAAATAAAAGCTGATATTATTGATAAAAATGGATATAATGTTCCTGTTTTTGAAGTTCGTGTATCAAAAGACATCATTCTTTTCGATCAAAACAAAGACTTATTATCTCAAGAAAAGGAAACAGTTTCTGTTGATGGAGTGAACGGTCCTGATCTAGTTCTTGGGTCATTAACAGATGTGAGTACAAACGGTAACTGGCCTACAACCTTTGATGTCGAAACAAAATAATGTAAATATCACTCATCTTGACATATGTTTAGGTGATGATTATGCAAGCATAAAGACTTTAAATTCTGAAAAATCATCCTTCAGTAATTTTATATTAGAAAAAAAACTAAAAACAAGATCTTTAAGCGATTTTTTAGATAAGATTTTATCAGAAAAGAATATATATGAACTAAATATTGAAAATGTTAATGTTCACTTTGATAATGATTTATTTTGTTTAGTTCCAAATGAGCTTTTTGAAGAATCTCAGAAAAAAGAATATTTAAAATATATAACAAGGATTAGTAATGATGATTTTATTTCTCATGATTCAATAAATGAAATCAATGTTAAAAATGTTTTTCTTCCTTATGTTAATGTAAATAATTTATTAGTTGAAAAATTTAAAGAAATAAATTATTTTCATTACAATTCATCACTACTAAAAAAACTATTTAAACTAAACAATGAGTTACAACAAAAAAATTGTTTGTATTGTATAGTATCTTATAAAAAATTTAAAATAGTAGCCTTTAATAAGGGAAAATTAAGTTTTTTTAACTCTTTTGAATATCAAAATTCATCTGATATTTTATATTATCTTTTAGCTACTTGTCAAAATATAAAATTGAATATTGATAAAGTTAATCTTAATTATATACTAAACTTAAAAGTTGATGATTTAATCGAGAATACCAAAAATTTTTACTCTAAATTCAATGTTGTATATGACTCAAGTTTAGATAAACAAGACTACATTTATAGTTAATGAGAATTATTTCCGGATCAAATGGTGGTCAAACAATAAAAGTTCCTAAAAATTTTAAATTAAGACCAACAACAGATCAATCTAAAGAAGGTATTTTTAATATAATATCAAACTATTATGATTATAATAATCTAGAAGTACTTGATTTGTTTTCTGGAACAGGTAATATAAGTTATGAGTTTGCATCAAGAGGAGCAAAATATGTTAGGGCAATTGAGATAAACTTTAAGCATTATAACTTTATTAAATCTGAAATTAAAAGAATGAAACTCAATATCGATGTTATTAAAAGCGATGTATTTAAATATCTAAATGTAAGTAATGACCAATTTGATATAATTTTTGCAGATCCACCGTATAGTTTTGATTTAAAGAAATATGAATTAATTATTGATAAAATTTTTAAGTCGAAAATTATAAATAATAATGGTTTATTAGTTATTGAACATTCAAATAAAATAGAATTAAATAGATTAAAAAAATATCATGAAACAAGAAAATATGGAGGATGTTATTTTACTTTTTTTAAAAACATAAAATATTGATAACCAGTATTTTCTTTATAGGTTTATAAATAATTTATTTTAATTTTATTCTTTTTTATTTCCTGCTTTAAAAAGATAATTTTTTTCATCTTTAGTAAGACTATCATATCCAGATTCTGAAATTTTATCAAGTATTTGATCAATTCTTTTTTGATCTATTTTGTTGTTATTTATATTATTCTTTTTAGACTTAGTTTTTGACCTAAATAAACTAATTAATGAAAACAGGTTGAAACCTTGATAATTATATTTTAACATACAATAACCAGTAATAGCACCACCAATGTGAGCAATATGACCACCAGAGTTACCACTTGGTATTTGTATTATATCTAGAATTAATAAAAAAACTGCAATATAAACTAACTTAATATTTGCTATAAATAATCTTATACTCAAATTTGGACTGTACGAGGTTAAATAAAACAAAACCGCCATTACACCTGCAGATGAACCAATCATCTGTGAAGCTGTTCCTCTAAAAACAGGAAAAACATTATAACTAATAACATAAAACAATCCTCCAAAAATTATCCCATTAAAAAAAACACTGTAAATTAATTTCTCTCCGAATATGTTTTGCAGTAAATTCCCAAAATAATATAACATTAACATATTCCAAAAAAGATGATAAAAACCACCGTGAATGAAGCCATAGGTAAAAACCGACCATGGTTTTAATATCAATTTCATTAAATCAGGCTCAATTGTAAAAAAACCTATAAAGTTAAAATTTTCAAGAGTAAATAAATAAGTAAACGTTTCAAAAAAGAAAGGAACTATAAATAAAATAATATTAATGATAATTAGTTTCTGAACAGAGTTAGAAGTCCTGTAAAAGTTTTCAATTTTATCTCTTAATTCCATCTTCTATTATTAAATTGATTTCTCTTCCAATACCACATCATAATAAAACCTGTAAGAGCTCCACCTAAATGTGCAAAATGAGCAATTGGGCCAATTGAAGCAGATGTAAAGCCAAAGAAGATATCTCCAACAATTAATAAAGGTACTAGAAACTTTGCTTTGATTGGAATAGGGGGAAATAACAGCATTAGCTTTGAATTTGGAAATAAAAAAGCGAATGCTACAACAACACCATATATTGCTCCAGAAGCGCCTACCATAACTGCATTGTAATCATAATACATGGATGCGAGTCTATTTTCAGAAATAAAATCTAAAATATCTTGATCATATCTTCCAGATAAAAGTATATCGTTAACATCTTGTGATGTTAAACCAAAACTAAATAACTCACTTGTAACTGATTGTATATTTAAATAATATGCTGTTAACTGAACTAATGCAGCTCCAACCCCGCATGAAAAATAAAAGAAAATGAATTTATTATTTCCCCAAACATTAACCAAAGTAGATCCAAACATCCACAAAGCCAACATATTAAATGCAATATGTGCTAAATTTCCATGCATAAACATATGAGTGAAAATTTGAGAAACTATAAATTTTTCATTTTCAAAGTAATGAAGAGATAAAATGTCGTTACTAATTTCAGAGGAAAACTGAGTCCCAACAAAAAAAATAATGTTAATAATCAGTAAGTGCTTTATTATTCTTGGCGTTGACATCATTGAAATAATTTTTTTAAATGATTTAAATCAAATGTATGGTACGTTTTCTTTGAATCAGGACAAAAAGATGATTCTCGACATGCAAACAACTCGTTAATAAACTCTTCTTGCTCTAAATCATTCATACTTATTTTTTTGTTAATTGATTTTGATTTAGCCATTAATTTTGACAAATAATCATTTAAACTTGATGAAGACTCTTTATAATTAAGAATATTGTTCTCAATTAATTCCTCAAATAATAAATTAATTGAATCATGATTAAAACTAGGGTGTATACCATCTAATTCAATATTATTTTGGTCAAAATTAGAAAAACTAAAGCCTAAATGAATCAATTGATCTTTAACCTCACTGAGAATTCTTATTTCAGATTTATTATAATCTAAACTGATAGGAAACATTAACTTTTGTGAAAAATTATTGTTACTTGAAATTTCTTTCAAAAATTTCTCGTATAAAATTCTGTATTTAGCTCTAGAAACATCAATAATAATTAAATCATTACTAGTTTTTGTAACAATAAACCTATCTGATAAATTAAAGAATTTTACTCTATCTGAAATCTCTTTTTGATTTTGAAAAATATTAATACTAGAGATAAACTCTTGGTTATCTTTATGATCAAATGCATCATTTTTGAGCTTTGAAATTTTATTATTTTCAAATGGATTGAAAGATTCGTTGAAAGTTAAGGATGGCGGCTTGACGTCTTGAGTTGAGCTTAAATTAGACAAATTAATATCATTTGAAAAATCAATATTTGGAATAACATTAAACTTTCCCAGACTATGTCTTACAGAAGATCTTATTATTGCATATATTGATTTTTCATCCTCAAACTTAACTTCAGTTTTTGTAGGATGAACATTAACATCAATAGTTTCCTCAGGCACATCAATAAAAATAAAGTATGACGGTTGATTTTCCTCTGCAGTTAATCCTTCATATGATTTGCTAATTGAATGATTTAAATAACCACTCTTTATAAACCTATTATTGACAAATAAATATTGATATTTTCTTGATTTATTTAAATATTCAGGCTTATAAATAAACCCATTTATTTTAGCAATTGGAGTTTCTTCAGATATACTAACAATTTTAGAATCAACTGATTTACCAAACACCCTAATTAATCTTTCTTTTAAGTTTGAAGGATTTAATAAATACAAGTCCTTTCCGTTATGTTTTAGTGAAAAGTGAATATTAGAATGACCTATGGCAAGACGAATAAATTCCTCTACAATATGTCTAAGCTCGACATTATCAGATTTTAGAAACTTTCTTCTTGCAGGAACATTATAAAAAAGATTTTGTACTGAAATTAAAGTTCCATTTAAGCCTGATTCCTCAGTTTCTTCAATATTCTGACCGTTTTCAATATTCAAAACATTTCTAATACCTTTTTTATTGTCTGAGCTCGATATTATCATCTTAGAAACTGATCCAATACTAGACAAAGCTTCACCTCTAAAACCTTTTGTACTAAGCTTTAAAAGATCGTCAGAGTTAAGAATTTTTGAAGTAGTATGTTTCTTATAACATAATCTTATATCTCTTTTACTCATTCCTATACCATTATCACTTACTTTAATTAAGGTTTTACCAGAGTCAATTATTGAAACATCTATTTGATTAGCGCCTGAGTCTATCGAATTTTCAATCAATTCCTTCACAACTGAAGAAGGTCTTTGAACAACCTCACCAGCAGCAATCTTGTTAATTACATCATATTCTAACTCTCTAATCATTTTAAGGTAAAAAAATTGATAAGTCAAAATCAATTACATATAAAAAAACAAATGTTAAAAGCAGAACTATAAATAAAATAGTTTTAGAAAAAGCAGAATTTCCTCTATTTCTAGAATTAAGCCTAGCATCAGTCCAAGAATTAGATTTATCATAAACACTTCTACTTTCTNTGTTTTTTGAATATGCAGAATCAATTTCATAAATATTTGATTGCTGTTCAGATTTAGAGTATCTAGGTGAATATCTAAATTTTTTATTTTTTCTGAGTTTAAAGAGATTTAATTTCAACGGTCTGATATTTGATTATAAATTTACTAAAAATGATATCATTATTGAGTTAAATCTTCTTAAAGTAATGACTATCTTAGCGCCGAATAAATGGAAAAAGAAATTAAGGATTTAGAAAACCTACTTGCAGAATGCAAGAAAATTTCTATTGTTACTCATTTCAATCCATATGGTGATGCAATTGGAAGTTCTTTGGCCCTACACCATTATTTTAAAAGTTTAAATCTAGTCAGTAATGTTATTACACCGAATAGACATCCATCATTTTTAGATTGGGTACCTGGAATTAATGACATTATAATATATGATGAAGACATTAAAAAATCCAATGATACACTAACTGACTCAGACCTTATTTTTACAATGGATTTTAATAGCCTTGACAGATGTGGTGATATCTCTAATATTATAAATAAAGAAAATCAAAAAATAGTTATGATTGATCACCATCAACTACCAGAAAACTATGCTGATATTAACTTTTCATATCCAAAAATAAGTTCAACATGCGAGATTGTTTATTTTATTATTGAAGCCTCAAATAATTTGAAATTAATTGATAAGAATATTGCCACATGTATTTATCTAGGTATGATGACAGATACAGGGTCTTTTCAATATAATGGCGTAAACAGTAAAACACACAAAATAATAGCTGAACTCATCAACAAAGGAATAATTCAATCGGAAATATATAACAAAGTATATAATGAAAACAGCACTAGTAAATTGATGATTTTAGGAAAAGCGTTAAATAGTTTAAATGTTTTAAAGGGATATAAAACAACTTACATGTATCTCAAAAGAGATGAATTAAAAGAACATCACTATGAAAAAGGTGATACAGAAGGTGTAGTTAATTATGGATTATCTTTAAAAAATATTGAATTTACAGCCATGTTTATCGAAGATTTAGAAGATGAAAATCTAATAAAAATATCTTTTAGGTCAAAAAATAATTTTCCATGTAATAAGTTTGCTAAAGATAACTTTAATGGAGGTGGACACATAAATGCTGCTGGAGGAAAGTTTGAAGGAAAAATTGATAATGCTATAGCATTATTTATAAAAAAAATAAAGGAATTTAAATTTCATTAAAATGATAAATAAAAAAAATATAATCTTATTATTATTAACAATTAATTTTTCATGTAATATGTCACAAAAATCAGATAATTCGACAATCAATGCGTTGATTGAAACTAACAAAGGAGAAATAATTACAGAATTATTTTTTAAACAAACACCTGTAACAGTTGCTAATTTTATCTCTCTTTCTGAGGGTGAGAATAAAGAGGTTAGTGAACAATATAAAGGAAAAAATTATTATGATGGATTAACTTTTCACAGAGTAATCGAAGACTTTATGATTCAAGGCGGTGATCCAACTGGAACAGGATCTGGATCACCAGGATACTCATTTAAAGATGAAATTGTTGAAAGTTTAAAACATGACTCAGCAGGAATATTATCTATGGCCAATGCAGGCCCAGGAACAAATGGAAGTCAATTTTTCATTACTCATAAAGAAACACCCTGGTTAGATGGTCTTCACACTGTATTTGGAAAAGTAATATCAGGTCAAGAAATTGTAGATTCAATAGAACAAGGAGATTCGATTTTAAGTATTACCATTAAAAGAGATGGAAAAGAGGCTAATAAATTTAATGCTTCTAAGATATTTACGAATCACTTCAAAGAAGAAGAAAAGCTAAAAAAAGAAAAAGAAAAAATGTTTCAAAAGTTAAAGAACGATGTATCTAAAGAGCATAACAACTTAAAGACAAAATCACTAGAAACTGAAACAGGATTAAAATATTTTATAAACTCAACAAATAATGGTGCTTTGGTTGATGAAAACAAAACTATACTTACCCATTACGCTGTATATTTTGAAGACGGTACACTTTTAGACACTTCAATACTTGAAGTTGCTCAAAGATTTAATCAATTAAATGCGCAAAGAAAAAGTGCTGGAGGTTATACTCCAATTGAAGCCAGAGTTGGTCCAAAAGACATGATGATATCAGGATTTAAAGAAGGACTAAAACTGTTAAAGATTGGAGATAAAGCAACATTATTTTTACCTTATTATTTAGCATATGGTGAAACAGAACAAAGAGGAATACCTGCAAAATCTAATTTGATTTTTGAAGTAGAAATAGTTGAACAAAAATAAAGTAGTATGAATTTGAAAATTAAGAGGGGATTTAAATTTCTTTTAATTTTTATTTTTTTTGTTATTCTATTTTTTAATAAACCACAAAACGAGTGGGTTTACAATTCATACGTTTTAATTTACCCTTATTGGATAGAATTAATATCTAAAATTACAAGTTTTTTAAAATTAAATATTGGTGATTTACTATACCTGATATCATTACCTATTGTTTTTAAATACTTATACAATTCAAAGACAAGACGAAACTTTTTGTATAGGACTTTATTCACTGCTATTTTTATTTATTCCTTTTTTTATCTCAGTTGGGGAATCCATTATAATAAAAAATCAATTAATCAAGAATATGCATTTAATAATTACCAAATAAATGAATTAGTTGAAACAATTGACTACTACATCATTAATGTAAATAACATACATAAAAAACTTTCTGAAAATCCTAATGAAAAGATTATTCTAACCTCTTCTTTTGAAGAAATAGTATCTGAATGCAAAAACTCAATTAAAGAACTAAAAATTAATAATATATCTACTGAAAATCTTAAAGTAAATAAATCTTATTTTTCTTTATTAATATCATACTTAGGATTCACCGGCTACATAAACCCCTTCACATTAGAAGCAAATATAAATTCAAGAATACCTAAAATTTCATATCCATCAACAATTTCTCATGAAATTGCACATCAAATAGGATATGCTAGCGAAAACGAGGCTAATTATATTGGAATTATATCTAACCAAATATCAAAGAACTTGGAAATTAATTACTCAGGAAGCCTACTTGCGTTACAGTACTTAATAAGGGAATTATATTTAAATGATAAGATCTTGTATAATGACAAAATGAAAAAAATAAATAAAGGGGTTTTAATAAATATTGATGAAAAAGCAGAATTTAGTAATAAATATAAAAACCCGTTTGAGCCATTTGTTAAAAAAGCATATGATTTATATCTAAAAAAAAACAACCAATCCTTTGGAATTAAATCATATGGATTGGTTGTTAATTTACTTATTTATGATTATCAGTCTAAAATTAGACTTTCAAGCTCACCTTCAAGCTGATTTTTAAGTTTATTAAATTCTAAACTCAATTCTTTCAACATGTCATCAAACTCAGTAATCAAAGATTTAGCTTTATTTAAACTTGATATTTGCATTGAAGTTGGACCATAAGAACTATTAATTCCACGGACAGCAACACTTAATCGTTCAGAGATGGTTTCGGTGTCTTTTTCCATTATATCTTTTTTAGATTTATTTCCTGAAACAAAAACATCAATCATATTTATCATTTCTTTAATTTGATTATAATTTTCAACATAACTCATATAATTTGAAGTTTTAGAAATTAATGATGGAATTGACTTATTCGATCTTTTAATCTTACTAAACTTATGATTAACAACAGAGTAGTTTTTATATGTGTTTTCTAAATCAACTATAAATGCTTCGATTTGATCTAAATTAGGGTTGCTTAAAACACCTGTTCTAATTCTTTCAACCTCAAAAAACTTACTTCCAATTTTATTTACATTTCCGTTAAATTCTGTATAAACATTAAATGAATATCTACCGGGACTAACTCTAACACTAGGTGAATATGATCTTGATGAGCCAGAAACTACATTACTTTCTATATCCCTTGTAAGATCCCAAGAAACTCGGTTAAACCCTTTTTTATAAGGCACTGAAAATCTATCAATAAAAACATTACTGCTGTCATAAATTTCAATCACTGTTTTAGGAGAAGATTCATTTACCTCCTTATCTAATTCATTCCATCCGGGAAATGGTATATTAGAATTAGATTTTTCTAATTCTTTCTCAGCTTTTTTTCTCTTTTGCTTTCTAGTTAGTAATTCATCATTTAAATAAAATGTTAACATCGCGCCATAATCAGGATTTTTAGCATAATAAGTATCGCTTCCTTGAGATGAAGAACCTGATCTTATAGGGCTGTATTGTAAGGCCTTTCTTGGTGAGAAAACTAAATTATTTTTTAATGATTGAGGAGAAATAAATCTTAAAGAAGAATAATCATCAAGAACATAAAATCCCCTACCAAATGTAGCAGCAACAAGATCATTTTCTCTTTTTTGGATTGCTAAATCTCTAATTGAAATCGTAGGTAATCCATTTGAAAACTTAATCCAATTGTTTCCGCCATTAAGCGAAACATAAACACCATACTCTGTTCCTAAAAACATTAAATTCTTATCGATATGATCTTGAACAATTCTCCAACATAGAAAACCATCAGGAATACCATTACCAATATTAACCCAAGATTCACCACCGTCTACAGACTTATATACATAAGGTTTATAATCTCCAAACTTGTGATTATCTAAAAGAACATAAACTGTATTAGAATCAAATAAATCTGCCTTTATATCATTAACAAATGAACCTTTAGGAACACCTGGTAGTTTATCAACATTAACTTTACTCCAATTTTGTCCAAAATCTCTTGTATATTGAATTATTCCGTCATCAGTTCCTGCATAGATAATATTCTTATTAACTGGAGATTGAGATAATGATGTAATTGTATTGTAAGTTGACATTGCATAGACATCCCATGGATTGTCCCAACTTTGCACTTTACCCATAATTGGTANTTCTANTCTTTCTTGATTTAATGTCAAATCTCCNGAAATTGACTTCCAATCATCNCCCCTNTTATTAGAAACCCAAACTCTTTGTGATCCAAAAAANATAGTTTTTGGATCATGTGGACTGACCAAAATTGGAGCATCCCAATTAAATCTTTCATATGGTTCACCTACATCATTTTGAGGTTTAATNAATGTTGCTTCGCCATTAGTTCTGTCNATNCTATGTATATTACCTTGCTGAGATTGAGCATAAACAATATCNGGATTTCCAGGTTCAGTTGCNGGTTGATGACCATCNCCTCCAAGTAAAACAAACCAATCAGAGTTTGTAATTCCTGATCTNTTTAAAGTACGACTTGGACCNCCTTGNGTNTTGTTNTCNTGAGTTCCACCATAAATATTATAAAANGGATATGCATCATCAACAGCTAGTTTATAAAATTGTGTTAAAGGAAGATTTGCAACAAATTTCCATGANTTTGTATCATCAAATGATTCATATACACCNCCATCAGTACCGATAAGTAAATAATTTGGATCACTCATTTTAAATGTCAATGAATGATTATCAACATGTTTATCACTTTCNTTCATTATATAAAAATCCTTTCCTCCNTTNTCTGAAACTTGAACTTTTGTATCCATTAAGTATATTTTGTCAAAAACATGAGGAGAAGCAACAAGCTCNTGATAATAATGAGGTCCAGTAGCTCCAGAAACAGTGTCAGACATTTTTTTCCAACTTCCACCAGAATTAGTTGATTTATACANACCTCCATTTCTTCTATCTGTTTCTACAGCTGCATAAAGTATAGAACTATCAAAAGGAGATATAGCTAAACCAATTTTTCCTAGATTAGAANCTGGAAGACCATTTTTAATTTCGATCCATGTTTTACCATTATCTACAGATTTATATATAGATGTACCAGGACCACCACCCATGTAAGCNGCTACATTTCTGTGTCTTTGCCANGTGGCAGCATATAAAGTANTAGGATTATTATGATCAATTACAATATCAGTTACACCTGTCCATTCATTAACACTTAAAACATTTTCCCAATCTTCACCACCATTTGTAGATCTAAACAATCCTCTATCACCNCCAGNAGACCATAATGGNCCCTGAGAAGCTACAAANACAAGATTTGGATCATTAGGNCTTACTATAATCTTTGAAATGTGTTCAGAANATTTTAAACCCATATCTTTCCATTTTTTACCTCCATTTTCACTCATGTAAACACCNTGTCCTATACCAACATGTCTACCACCAACATTTTCTCCAGTTCCCAACCATATCTTTGAAGAATTATGAGGGTCAATAGTNATACTCCCNGTTGAATAAAATGGTTGATCATCAGCAATAGGGNTCCANGTTGTTCCTGAGTTTGATGTTTTCCANACACCNCCAGATCCNACTGCAACATACCATTCNTTTTCGTTTTCTGGATTGATAGCAATATCNGCTATTCTNCCAGACATGAATGCAGGACCAACACTTCTAAATTTTAGTCCAGAAAGTTGAGAGGATTTTAAATCATATTNTTGTGATTTCTTTCTTTGNGCATTAACATTTAAGAAAAAACACAANGAAATAGTTATTAAAATAATTTTTTTCATGCTNAAGATATTTACTTAAATATATCAAATAATAGNAAAGAATAAAATGATATTGTAATTTTGAATTAAGTGAACAAACTTAAAAGCTTAATTCTTGTTTTACTATTGCTNTTAATAGCATGTGAACCNGATGATATCTGTCTTGATTCTATTGAAGATACTCCAAAATTGATNTTGAGATTTTTTGATAAAGAAACTACAAAATTAAAATCTGTTACAAATTTNCAAATTTCTTCATTAGACAGNGATAATTCTCTCTTTTTTGGTGAAACTGANTCAATAGNAATTCCACTTAATCATAAGACAGATCTTTCAAATTTTAATTTTACTATCAATTCATCTAATACCAACTCNAATAGTGATAACATATTAATTAATTANAANAGAAACCCTATTTANAAATCAGTTGGTTGCGGATATATTTTNAANTATACAATTGAATCATTAATTATTGAAAAAGACAGTAANAACTGGATAGATAGATATAATATATATAAATCAAATGTTGAAAATGAAACTACTAGGCATATTGAAATTTTTCATTAGTTTGATTTTTATACTGCTATTTAATAGCAATCTTACAAGTCAAACTGAGCAAGATTCCTTAATTACAAAGAATAAATATGGAATTAGAATTGGTTTAGANATATCAAAACAAATTAGAATGTTAACNGAGGAATANAATGGCTTATCATTATATGGGGATATAAAAATAAAAGAAAGATTATTTATTGTANCTGANGTTGGAAGAGATAATAAAAANNTAAACAATGAAAATCTTAAATCTAAATTTTCTGGTAATTATATTAAAACTGGTTTAAACTACAANTTATACAACAATCTCCCAGGACTNAACAATGAAATATATGTTGGTTTTAGANTTGCTACAAGTAAATTTGAAAGTGAAGTTTTTGAATACAGTATTTATAATGAAACT
>NZZF01000026.1 GCA_002702385.1 Flavobacteriaceae bacterium
AAGAAAAGTAGTGTAAAGACAGTTAGGATTAATCTAATCACAAAAAACTAATCCCAAAAATAATGCCAATAACAGAGAAAACAGTAGGATAACAGGTCAATACGTTAGAAAATCAGGTCATTTTAGAATCTAAATTCTCTTTAATAGAATCTAAAAATTCTTGTGTGCTTAAGTAATGCTGTCTTTTTAAATTACTTCCATGAATAAGAAGAGCTAAATCTTTGGTCATTTTGCCTGATTCAACAGTCTCAATACATACTTTTTCTAATAAGTTACAGAAAATTAAAAGTTCGTTATTAGAGTCAAGCTCTGCTCTGTGAATTAATCCTCTAGTCCATGCAAATATAGAAGCAATAGGATTTGTAGATGTTTCTTTGCCTTGTTGGTGTAATCTATAATGACGTGTAACTGTACCATGAGCAGCTTCTGCTTCCATTGTTTTACCATCAGGTGTAAGCAGGGTAGAGGTCATTAATCCCAAAGATCCAAAACCTTGTGCTACAGTATCTGATTGAACATCACCATCGTAGTTTTTACATGCCCAAACAAAACCACCTTCCCATTTCATTGCGGCAGCTACCATATCATCAATCAACCTGTGTTCATATGTAATACCTAACTCATTAAATTTATCTTTAAACTCACTTTCAAATACTTCATGAAAAATATCCTTGAATCTTCCATCATAAGCTTTTAAAATTGTATTTTTTGTAGATAAGTATAATGGCCATTTTTTTGAGACAGCTCTATTCATACAAGACCTTGCAAACCCATATATAGATGAGTCAATATTGTACATTCCCATAGCTATTCCATCTTCTTGAAAATTATAAATTTCCCATGTTTTTGATTCGTCACCATTTTCTGGTGTAAATGTCATGGTAAGTTTACCTTTTCCATGGGTAACAAAATCTGTTGCTCTGTATTGGTCACCAAAAGCATGTCTTCCAATACAAATAGGTTTGATCCATCCTTGAACATATCGAGGGATATTTTTCATGATGATTGGTTCACGAAAAACAGTACCTCCAATTATATTTCTAATGGTTCCATTTGGAGATTTCCACATTTTCTTTAATGTGTACTCTTTTACTCTCTGCTCATCTGGTGTAATAGTTGCACATTTAATACCGACATTGTATTTTTTTATGGCTTCTGCAGCATCTACAGTAACCTGATCATCTGTAAAATCTCTATGTTTTAAGCCTAAGTCAAAGTATTTAATATCTAGATCTATGTACGGTAAGATTAATTTCTGTTTTATAAAATCCCAAATTATCCGGGTCATTTCATCCCCATCGAGTTCAACAACAGGATTAATAACTTTAATTTTTGACATGAATTATTTTTTAACCTCTTTAATTCTAGCTTTTTTACCTCTCAATTCTTTAAAATAATATATTCTAGATCTTCTTACTTTACCTTTTTTGTTTAGTTCGATTTTCTTGATAGAAGGTAAATTTATAGGGAAAATTCTTTCGATACCCACAGTTCCAGACATTTTTCTTACTGTAAAGGTTTTAGTCTTTCCAGTACCTTTAATTTGAATTACAACACCTTTAAAAAACTGTGTTCTTGTTTTTTGTCCTTCTTTAATTTCGTAATAAACTGTAATTGTATCTCCTGATTTGAATGATGGAAATTCATTTTGATTTATGAATTCATCTTGTACGTATTTTACTAAAGATTCCATTTTTTTGTATTTAAATGATTAACATACATATAAATCAGAGGTTAACCAACGGGTGGCAAACTTACATATTTTTTGTTTTTTAAAAAAATTATTTATTAAGTAAATCAGGTCTAATCTTTTTAGTTTTTTCAAAAGATTTTTTTTCTCTCCAATTTTCTATTTTCTTTAGATCTCCAGAGAGCAGTACATCTGGAACATCCAATTCATTAAATGATGATGGTCTTGTATATACTGGTGGTGCAAGAATGTTGTCTTGAAAAGAGTCTGTTAACGCAGAAGTTTCATCATTTAATACACCTGGAATTAATCGAACAATTGAATCACATAATACTGCGGCTGGAAGTTCACCACCAGATAATACATAATCACCAATAGAAATCTCCATAGTTACAAAATTGTCTCTAATTCTTTGATCAATTCCTTTATAATGACCACAGATAATAATTAAATTTCCAGATATTGATAGTTTATTACTCATTTTTTGATTTAAAATAGGAGCATCTGGTGTCATGTATATTACTTCTGAATATTTATCTTGTTTTTTTAAAAAATTAATACAGTTGAACATAGGTTCTATCATTAACACCATTCCTGAACCACCTCCAAATTGATAGTCATCAATTTGTTTTTTTTTGGATAATGAATAATTTTTGAGATCATGAAAATTAATTTGAACAATTTTCTTGTCAACAGCTCTTTTCATTATTGATCCTGAAAAAGGACTTTTCAGTAATTCTGGAGTTGCACTAATTATTTCAATTTTTTTCATCAATTTAGTCAAAAATTAGTCTTTCTTTTTCACCATTTAGATCAATAAAAGTAATCTGATAAATATTCTCATTTTCAAATGAGCTCAATTCCAAAGTTGAATTAATTGGTTTTTCATTAATTTCTGAAAGAATATAACCTGCTCGAACACCCATTCTATAAAGAGTTCCATTTCTGTTGACAACTACAACAACTCCGTTTTCTGTAGCTTTTTCATCTAATATTTTTTTTGTTGCATCCTTTAACTGCATTCCATAAAATTGAACATAAGTACTTCTTTTAAGATTAACTTTTAATTTTTTTGGTATTCCTTTTCTATCAATAATTACATCTAAAATATCTCCCGGTCTCTTTGAATTCAAATAACCTGTCAAATCTGAGAATTTTCTAATATTAACGTTATTAATTTTTACTATAACATCTCCTTGCTTAATTCCTGCTAAATGTGCTCCCATACTTTCATCAGTGCTATTTACATAAAAACCTTCAGTTATTGATAAACCTAATTCATTTGATAATTCTGCATCAAGGCTTTGGCCAGTAACACCTAATAGTCCTCTTTGTACATCTCCAAATTCAAGAATATCTTCATAGATTTTTCTTGCTATATTACTAGGTACTGCGAACGAATAACCAATAAAACCAGCATTATTACTTTGTATAGCAGTATTTATACCTATTAAGTCACCATTAATATTTACAAGAGCTCCACCGCTGTTTCCACTATTTACAGCAGCATCAGTTTGAATAAAAGACTGGTTTTTTGAATCGTAATCATTCAAATCTCTAGATTTAGCACTTATTATTCCAGCAGTTACTGTTGAGGTAAGGTTAAAAGGATTACCAACAGCTAAAACCCATTCTCCAATTTTTGTTTGATCAGAGTCTGCGAATCTTATGTAGGGGAATGAATTATCCCCAGAAATTTTTAATACAGCAATATCTGAATTTTCATCACTGCCTATAATTTCTGCAACAAAAGTTTTATTATCATTAGTAGTTATTTCAATTTCACTTGCATTTTCAATTACATGAAAGTTTGTAATAATATAACCATCACTCGAAACGATAACACCAGATCCAGTACCTACTGTTCTTCTGTTTTGACCATTTCCATAAAACAAGTCCCAAATACTATTATTCCCTTTTGAAAGAGCTGTGTTTTTAACATGAACTACTGAGTTGATAGTTTTTTCTGCCGCGATTGTGAAGTCTGGATTTTGAAAAAATCTTAACTGAGGGTTGGGTTCAGGTTTTTGAAAATCATTTGATTTATTAGTAGTGTTAAATGTATTGCTTAATGCAAAACTTTTTTCATCATTTAAAGATTTAAAAATGATGTTAATTAAAACTACCAGAATAATAATTCCAAAAATATTTTTTAATCTTTTCATACTTTTTTTTGTAAAATTAATTTATTTGATTTTTTTCGTTTAATATTTAACTTCTTTTTAACAAGACATTCAATATTTATAAATTGCATAACATGGATATCAAGTTTTCAAAATATCAAGGCACGGGCAATGATTTTATAATTATTAATAATATATCAAATTTCTTTCCAAAAGATGATAATAAACTTATAAGTAAATTATGCGATCGAAAATTTGGTATTGGTGCAGATGGTTTGATTTTGATTGATAATCATAGTTCTCTTCCATTTGAAATGACTTATTATAATTCTGATGGATTTATTGGTTCAATGTGTGGAAATGGAGCTAGATGTTCGGTTCACTTTTCCTTTTTAAACAAGATTATTAAATCTAAAACAAAGTTTAATGCCTTTGATGGAATACACAATGGTATTGTAGATCATGATGTAATAAACATTTCAATGTCAGATGTTATTGGTTTTGAAAAATATGAGGATTATTTGTTTATTGATTCAGGATCACCTCATTTGGTAAAATATGTTCAAGATGTAAATTCTATAGATTTGATTAATGTCTCACAAAAAATTCAACATAGTAATCAGTTTAAGGAAGGTATTAATGTTAATTTTGTCAGTAAGAACAGTGATAATTCATTTCAAATTAGAACATATGAAAGAGGGGTTGAAGATGAAACTCTTTCTTGTGGAACTGGAGCTGTAGCGGCGGCGATTGCATTAAATATTTTATCTTTAGCAGATAGTAGTGAGATTAACTTAAAAACAAAAGGAGGTCTTTTGAACATTAAATTTAAAAAATCAAAGAACAAATACACTGATATATATTTATCTGGAAAAGTGAAAAAGGTTTTTGATGGTATTATAAAGGTTTGAAAAAAATAAAATACATCTTTATTCTTTTAATATTCGGCCTCGGACTAGCAGGAGGATATTATTATTACAATACTTTTTTAAAAAGCAATACTAAATTTGATAAAGAATATATTTTTTTACATGTTCCTACTTCTTCAAATCAAAACCAGCTTCTTGATTCATTAAAAAATTATATAATAGATATTCCAAAGTTTGTTGAGGCAGCTAATTATAAAGGTTATTTAGATAATATAAAACCTGGGAGATTTAAAATTTTAAAGAAAAACAACAATACTGAAATTATTAATTCATTAAGGTCTCAAAATATTCCGCTAAAAGTTACTTNTAACAATATNGAAACTATGAATCAGCTTTTTGGCCGTATTTCATCNAAGATTGAAGCAGATAGTTTAAGCTTAGTAAAGGTTTTTTCTGAAAGNGAATTTTTAAATGATTTAAATCTCAATAATGAGTCAGTATTTTCTTTATTTATTCCGAANACATATGAGTTTTTTTGGAATACAAGTGCATTGCAGTTTAGGGAAAGNATATTAAAAGAGTTTGATTTTTTTTGGAATGATGATAGACTTAACAAGTCTAAGAAAATTAATTTAAATCCAATTGAGGTAATGACTCTTGCATCAATTGTTCAGAAAGAGACACCCAAGGTTGATGAAAGACCTACAATTGCAGGAGTTTATTTAAATCGATTAGATAAAAGAATGAAACTCCAAGCAGATCCAACTGTCGTTTATACAATTAAAAAGAGAGATGGATTTGACACAAAAATAAGAAGAGTATTATATAAAGATTTAAGAATTAAATCACCCTACAATACTTATGTAAATAGAGGGTTGCCGCCTGGTCCAATAGTTACACCAGATATTTCTTCGATTGAAGCTGTGTTAAACCCCTTAGATCATTCTTTTATTTATTTTGTTGCAGATGTTTCAAATCCAGGCTACCATTTATTTTCCAGAACAAATGCTGAGCATAATCAGAAAAAAAGACAGTATACCAAGTGGCTAAGAGAAAGAAACATAAGAAGGTAAATAGCTGAATATCAGATAATTAAAAAAATACTTAGTTTTGCAAGCATATAGCACTCATTGATTGCTTAAACTTTAGTATTGTTTTTTAAAATAAAACTAATATTATTTTTTTTAATAGCCATTCTATTTGGCCCAGCTCTCCCTCCCTCAAATTTAGCCATCACAACTCTTGATAATTTTGAATATAGTGCTTCTTTAAGTTATGATTTTGAGCAAATTAAACATACTGTTCCATTTGTAGAAAAAGATTTTGTTGGTTTCAAAGAGTTTTTAGGTTTTTTTGAATCTGGATCTGATTACAAAAAAATTAATAGACTAGGATATCTTGGAAAATATCAGTTTGGAAAATCAACTTTAAAAGTTTTAAAAATAGATTATATAAAAAATGATTTCATTAATGAACCAGCTCTTCAAGAGAAAGCTTTTCTTATGAATGTAATGAGAAATAAATGGATACTTAGAAGAGAGATTAGCAGGTTTAATGGACTTGTCATTAATAACATGTTCATATCTGAATCAGGTATAATTGCTGCAGCTCATCTCTCTGGCCCTGGAAATGTTAAAAAATTTTTACGTAGTTTCTGTGATAGTGATTTGGATCTTAAGGATGCTAATGGTACTAAAATTTCAGATTATCTCAAGACATTTAAAAACTATAATATTTCAGAAATTGAAGCTATAAGAAAACCTTCTTATATTAATTAATCAGAGAATTTTTTTGTAAGATCTTCAACATACTTTCTAAAGTGTTTATCAGTAAACGCCAGATTATCGACTGTTTTACAAGCATGAAGAACAGTTGCATGATCTCTATGTCCAATTTTTGTTCCTATGCTTGCAAGAGAAGCTTTGGTAAACTTTTTTGAAAAAAACATTGCAAGTTGTCTAGCTTGTACAATGTGTCTTTTTCTTGTTTTAGACTGTAGGGTAGTGACGTCCATTTGGAAATAATCAGAAACAACTTTTTGAATGTGATCAATTGAAATTTCTTTTTTAGTGTTTTTTACAAATTTTTCTACAACAACCTTTGCAAGTTCAATGGTAATTTTCTTTTTGTTGAAAGATGATTGCGCCATCAGAGAAATAATTGCACCTTCAAGTTCTCTTACGTTAGACTTTATATGTTTTGCTACGTAAAAAATAATTTCATTTTCCATTTCAACTCCATCAACAGCTAGTTTGTTTTTAATTATTGAAATTCTTGTCTCATAGTCAGGAGTTTGAAGTTCAGCAGATAATCCCCATTTAAATCTAGAAAGTAATCTTTGCTCAATTTCTTGCATATCAACAGGTGCTTTATCAGATGTTAATACAACTTGTTTACCATTTTGATGAAGATGATTGAAAATATGAAAAAAGACATCCTGAGTTCCTGCTTTTCCGGAGAAAAACTGAACATCATCAATGATAAGAATATCAATTAACTGATAAAAGTGAATAAAATCATTTCTATTATTTTTCTTAACAGATTCTATATATTGTTGAGTAAATTTTTCAGCAGAGATATATAAGACTGTTTTTTCCGGGAACTTTTGTTTAATATTGATTCCAATGGCATTAGCTAAATGTGTTTTTCCTAATCCAACTCCACCAAAAATTAACAATGGATTAAAAGATGTTCCACCTGGTCTGTTTGAAACAGCATATCCAGCTGATCTAGCTAACCTATTTGAATCTCCTTCTAAAAAGTTATTAAAATTATAATTTGGATTAAGTTGAGAGTCTATTTTAAGATTTTTAATTCCTGGAATTACAAATGGGTTTGTTAATTCTGATTTTAAAAAATTTGAAGAGCTCTCAATTGTTTGAGATTTTATTTTTGGTTTGTATTGACTAGGAATTTTTTCTGTGAAAGATTTTGATGATCCAAAAGAGTTTTCCATTTTAATAATGTAAACTAGTTTAGCATCTTCGCCAAGTTCTTTATTTAGGGAAAGCTTTAATAAATTAATATAATGCTCTTCAAGCCATTCGTAGAAAAATTTGCTAGGTACCTGAACACTTAAAACATTTTTATCAAGTTTTACAGGCTTAATGGGTTCAAACCAAGTTTTATATGCTTGCAGTTGTATGTTATCTTTTATAAAATTGAGACAATTATTCCATACTGATTCTGCAGTCATTTATTTAAATTTAATTTAGTTTGCTGTTATTAAATTGATAAACTAGAGTAAGTCTATCTTTATAATCACACAAACAAATATGTACATTTTTTTTTTAAAAAAAAATCATTTCACTATTGATTTTTAAAAAACTTTTTTTGATATTATGACTAACTTAAAATATGCTAAATTTTTGTCCAAAAAAACTTTAAAAAATATAATTAATGTTAGATACTCTGAAACTGACACTATGTCTTTCGTTCACCATAGTAATTATTTAAAGTATTATGAAATTGGAAGACTTGCATGGTTTAAAAATATAGGTTTTTCATATAAAAAATTAGAATTAGAAAATATTATTTTGCCTGTGGTGGAAACGAAAATTAAATTTAGAAAGCCAGCATTTTTTGATGATGATTTAGTTTTAGAAACTACAATAATTAAACCTCCATCATATTCAATTGAATTTAATTATGTAATAAAAAAAAATGATGAATTAATAAATGAAGGATATACTAAGTTAATTTTTTTAAATAGCACTAACAAAAAGCCAATTAGGTGTCCAAAAAATATATTAAAAAAAATTAGTGATTTCTTATGATTTTAAGTTTATCATCTTTAATTTTTTTTTCATAAAATTTTTTACCATTTATTTTTGGAGCTAATACTCCTTTATTTAATTTATTTTTTGATTTAAACACTCTTGCTTCATCCCACAAATTATTTTTAATAAAAGTTTCTAAAGTTTTATTACCGCCTTCAACTAAAACACTTTGTATATTGTTTTTATGTAGTAAACCGGTAATGTTTTCAATATTTAAATCTTTCCCATCTTGTATGTAGAGTGTGTCTTTTGACTTAATTTTAGGATTTCCAATGACAATCTTAATTGGATTATTGTTATCCCAATTTCTTGAGTTTAAAAGTGGTTTATCAAAATCAACAGTTCTTGAACCTACTAATATAGCATGTTCTTGACTTCTCCACTTATGTACATATTGTCTTGAAATATTGTTTGAAATCCAGTAAGGTCTATTATTATTTTTATGATTTGGAGAAATTATACCATCATCAGTTTCTGCCCATTTTAAAATTATATATGGTCTTTTTTTTGTTTGAAAAGTAAAAAATCTTTTATGTAATTCAAGACACTCTTTTTCTAACACACCTACTTTAACATCAATATTATTATTTATTAACTGATCAATTCCAGACCCATTAACAAGAAGGTTAGGATCTTTGCAACCAATTATTACTGTCTTAATTTTACTTTCAATAATTTTTTTTGTACATGGTGGAGTTTTTCCGTAATGTGAACATGGCTCAAGAGTTACAACCATGGTGGAATTTTCTAAATATTTTTTATCGTTAATATTTTCAATTGCATTAATTTCAGCATGATTTTGACCAGGACTTCCAGTATATCCTTCACTTATTATTTTTCCATCTTTGTAGATCAAAGCTCCCACATTAGGATTAGGATAAGTATGACCAAGTACTGAATTGCCAATATCTACACATCTTTGCATTAACAATTCATAATTCATTTTTAAATATTATAAGTAATTTTATAATGCTAAGTTAGAAATGAAATTTGACATAAGAAAAATTGAAAAAAAGGATAATTTTTTTATAAAAAAAATTTTAATAAATGTGATGAATGAGTATGGTGTTCCCTCTGAAGGAACAGCGCTTGCCGATGTAGAATTAAATCATATGTACGAATCATATTTATTAAATAAACACATTTATTATATTTTAACCATCGAAAATAAAATTGTTGGAGGAGCTGGTATAGCACCACTTAAAAACTCAGATAAAAATATTTGTGAACTTCAAAAGATGTATTTTCTCCCTGTTGCTCGTGGTAAAGGTCTAGGTAGTTTGATGATTAAAAAATGTATAGATTTTGCATCAAAATCTAGATTTGAATATTGTTACATTGAAACCATGCATAATATGATTAATGCACAAAAACTATATACTAGGTGTGGTTTTGAATTTATTGACAGTCCATTAGGAAATACTGGACATTCGTCATGTCCGGTATGGATGTTGAAAAAATTATGAGACTAATAGATTTTAAGCATAACGTTAAAGAAAAGCTCTGTTCTATATACAACGAGAATGAATCTGAAGTTATTTTTTATGAGTTAATTGAAAGTTTTTTAGGTATATCCAAAATAAAGTACCTAATTGATAAGGATCATCGGATATTAGACTCTGAAATACTTATTTTAAATCAAAAAATTAATCAATTAGAATTAAATGAACCCTTGCAATATGTAATAGGAAATAAAAAAATATTTGGAATAAATTTTAAACTTAATGATAGTGTATTAATTCCAAGACCTGAAACGGAAGAGTTGTGCTCTTGGATTTTATCCTATCAACTTAATAATATTAAAATTTTAGATATTGGAACTGGCTCTGGTCTTATTGCTTTGGTGTTAAAGAAATATATTAATAATAGTACAGTCGATGGATGGGATAATTCAATTAAGGCTTTAAACTTAGCTAAGTCAAATGCAAAAAAAAATAATATTAATGT
>NZZF01000027.1 GCA_002702385.1 Flavobacteriaceae bacterium
AAAAAAAACAGATATAGTAATAAATGTTGAATTAGATGAAAATAAAATACCTGAAAAAATTAGCTGGTCAGCCAAAGATGGAGGAATAACTGATCAACAAACAAAAGCTTTTTTATTTTCTTCTTGGGACCACATAAATAAGGAAACTATGAAAATTGATTTATGGACCAAGGACATGCCTGTTGATGAAATGAATGTATTTATTCATCAAACGCTAGTTAGTTTATCTCAATCTTTTTTTAAAGCAACCAATAACGAAAAGATGACAGATACTTTCAAACAGTTTTGTGATTATTTTTCAGAAAAACTGGACTTGAAAAAAAATTAAACAACACTTTTTTTTATATTTCTTCTGATCTCTGATATTCCAATATTTTTTGTTGAAGAACTAATAAAAAAGGTACTATCAATACCTGGTTTTTTAAGTTGTTTGAAATAGTCTTTGCAATGTTCTTTAATGTTAATTTTTTTTAATTTGTCAGCCTTTGTGAATATTATATTAAAATTTTTATTCTCCGAAATAAGAAAATCAATGAAATCAATATCTATTTCAAGAGGTTTATGTCTTATGTCTATCAATAAAAAAATTTTTAAAAGTTTTTCTCTATTTAAAATATAATCAAATGATAAATTTAGAATTATTTCAGATTTTTTTTTGGAAAGCTTAGTGTATCCATATCCTGGGAGATCAACTATATAAAAATTATTCTCTATAAAGTAGTGATTAATTAATTGTGTTTTTCCTGGTTTCTTTGAGGTTTTAGCTATATTTTTTTTATTTAAAATAGAGTTAATTAGACTTGATTTTCCAACATTAGATCTACCAATCATAGCAAACTCTTGAAAACCGTCCTTTGGACATTGATTTTCATTAGCGCTACTTTTTTTAAATGAAATGTTAGAAAAGTTATACATGGCTATAAACTTTTCTTTGAAAGCCAACTAGCTAAAATTTCATTAAACTTTTTTGGATGTTCCATCATAGGAGCATGACCACANTTATCAATCCAAAAGAGATTTGAATTTGGCATAAGCCTATTGAAATCGTTTGCAACATCAGGTGGAGTTACAATATCTTGTTTACCCCAGATTAATGCGGTTTCAACATCTATTTTTGGTAAATCTTTTGACATGTTATGCCTTATAGCACTTTTTGCCATTGCTAAAATTTTAATCAACTTTTTTCTATCATTTACTGTTTCAAAGATCTCATCAACTATTTTTTTAGTAGCTATTTTAGGTTCATAAAATACACTTTCAGTCTTTTTTTTTATAAAACTATAGTCNTCCCTTTTTGGATAACTATCACCCATAGAGTTTTCATAAAGCCCAGAACTTCCAGTTAGAACTAATCCTTTTAATAAATTTGGAAAAAGTTTTGCATAAATCAGTCCAACATGTCCTCCTAGTGAATTTCCAACAATGATAAAATCTTTTAAATGTTTATATTTTACAAACTCATAAACATATTTTGCAAAAAACTTAACATTTGTATCTAAAAGTTTTGAAGTATACACTGGTAGTTCGGGTGCAATAACATTATAGTTTTTTTTAGGAAAGAAATTAAATACATCCTCAAAGTTGCTCAATCCTCCCATAAGGCCATGTAAAATTAGGATAGGTCTGCCTTTACCAACAGACCTGTAACTGAAGCCATTTTCTGAAATATAACTTTCCAAACCTATTATTTTTAGTAGATGCAAGCAAAGATATGTATTTCATTTTTAAAATATATTGTAGAAATAAAAGCTAAATGTTCATTTTTATTTTATTTAAAATATTGATATTAAGAAGATTAACCAAAATATATAAAAATTATTAACAATGTGGTAAAATGTGGTAAAATGTGGTAAAATTTAAATATATTTGATACTAACGCTAATCTAATATGTATAATCTTATTGGTACATACGAATGTAAGATTGATAATAAGGGCAGAATTATGTTTCCATCACCCTTAAAAAAACAATTAAAAAAAGACCTTTCAAAAGGCTTTATTTTAAAAAGGTCTGTATTTCAAAAATGTTTNGAAATATTTCCTTTACATGAATGGGATGAAACTATGATAGGAATAAATAAGTTAAATCGTTTCACAAAGAAAAACAATGATTTTATTAGAAGATTTACTGCAGGACTTAAGCATATTGAATTAGATAATGCCGGAAGAATATTGATTCCAAAGGATTTAATCAATTTTTCACATTTTAAAAAAAATATAGTAATGTCAACGGCCTTAAATATTATTGAATTATGGGATAAGGAAATGTATGAAAATACTATAAATGATTTAAGTGTTGATTTTGCAAAATTAACAGAAGAAGTAATGGGTAATGATAATGATAATGTTTCATAAACCTGTTATGTTAAAGGAGGCGATAGATAGTCTTGAAATAAAAGAGAATGGAGTTTATGTTGATTTNACNTTNGGAGGAGGAGGNCATTCAAAAGAAATTTTACAAAGAATAAATGATNNTGGNAGNCTAATAGCATTTGATCAGGATGAAAGTGCTATAAAAAATAAAATTGATGACANTAGAGTTATGNTATTAAAGCAGAATTTNATTTATCTAGAACANAATTTGAAATANCTNAAAATNTCNAAAGTTGANGGTATTCTTGCAGATTTAGGNGTAAGTTCTTTTCANTTCGANTCAATNGATAGAGGATTTAGNTTTGAAAACGATTCNACNCTNGACATGAGAATGAATNAAGAATCNAGTATTGATGCAATNGAGATTTTAAACAACTATAGCGAANCNGATCTTGCNAATATNTTTTTNAATTANTCTGATTTAACAAACTCTAGAAAAATNGCAAAAATTATAGTNGANAAAAGAAANAGNAAAAAAATAAAATCNTCTAATAATTTAAANGAAATACTTTCNNTNTTTANAAATCCTGGNTATGAAAATAAATTTTTAGCTAGAGTTTACCAGGCCATNAGAATTGAGGTTAATCAAGAGATAAAAAATNTAAAAAAANTACTAAATCAACTCCCAAATTTATTGAACCAAAATGGATTAGTTTCAATAATCACATACCATTCAGTTGAAGATAGACTCGTAAAAAGATTTTTTAAAAATAATTGTTTTGAGAATGAACCAATTAAAGATGATTTTGGAAATAAAATTTTATCAATTAAACCAAAATACAATTTTATTAAACCATCTGAATTAGAAATAAAATCTAATCCACGTGCAAGAAGTGCTAAGCTAAGAACAGCCGTTAAAATATGANAAATAAAATTATTGACATACTNNTGGGAAAATTCTTAATTGAAAAAATTAATGTTGATAATATTCGTTTTATATTTTTTATTTTTTCTCTTGCTTTTCTTCTNATATATTCTTCTCACAGTGTTGATAGTAAAGTTTATGAAATTAGTCAGTTAAATACTGAAGTTTCTGTTGCTGAGTCCAACTTTATTGAATTAAGAAAAAAACTTATGAATTTAAGAGTGGAGTCAACAGTAAGAAAAAAACTAATTGATAGAGAGATAAAACCTTCATTGAGTCCACCAAGTAAAATAATAATATCCAGTANTAAATGAACAACAATCAATTTGTATTAAAACTTTATGGATTTGCAACAGTTTTTTTATTGTTTGGTTTATTTATTGGTTATAAGTTATTTCATATACAGTTTGTAGATGGTGAAAAATATCGACAATTAGCAGAAGATAAAACATTAAAATATTCAACNGTTAATCCCCAAAGAGGAAATATATATTCATTTGATGGTAGTTTACTTGCTACATCNACTGTAATGTATGATGTTTATTTTGATTCAAAAACTGTAAAGAAAAANCTTTTTGATAGTGAAGTTTATAATCTTTCTAAAAAAATAGCAAAATTAAAATCAGCTAGATCAAAATATAGTTCACAATTCATTAATCAGTGCAAGAAATAGTGGAAATAGATATTTTTCTATAATTAAAAATATAGGTAAGGAAGATGTTGATAAAATTAAGAGTTTTCCAATTTTTAAACATGGATCTATAAAAGGCGGACTAATAGTAGAAAAGAAAATTAATAGAGAATTTCCGTTAGGAAAAGTAGCTGAAAGAACTATNGGATATGAAAGAATTGACGAAAATGGTAATTATAGAGGAGTTGGTTTAGANCATGCTTTTGGAAAANANCTNAGAGGTCANGATGGCTACATGTTAAAAAGAAAAATTTCAAATGGTCAATGGAAAACTTTAGATAATGAATTAAAAAAGGAACCNATCAATGGATTAGATATNATAACTACNATAGATAGTGAAATTCAAGATATTGTTCATGACTATTTACTTGANCAAACAGAAAAATATGANGCTNATCATTCATCNGCTATAGTAATGGAAGTTCAAACTGGNGATATTAAAGCAATATCAAATTTTGGATTAACTGAAAATGGNAAGTATTATGAAAAATTAAATTATGCAATTGGTGAGGGNATTGAACCAGGTTCTACCTTTAAATTAATAGCTATTGCTGCAGCTCTNGAGGATCAAGTGATTGANACTNTANNNAAAGTTGATACATCTGGCGGAATACTTGATTTTTATGGNTNTAAAGTTAGAGANAGTAGAAAAGGTGGNTATGGAAANATTAATGTTATGGANGCNATNAGGTTNTCNTCTAATACNGGANTTGTTAAAATNATTGACTCTGTNTATAATNAAAANTCAAAAAAATTTGTAGATCGTCTTTATAANTTTGGTATTGCNAATCCNGTNATAAGNTCAATTAAAGGNGAACCTAAACCAAAGATTCCTCATCCTAATGATGANAACTGGAATGGTTTATCATTACCATGGATGACNTATGGTTATGGTGTAAATATGACTCCANTACAGATTTTAACATTTTATAATNCCATNGCTAATGAAGGNGANGTTGTNAAGCCAAAATTTATTCACAGTACAAGNAAGTTTGGAACTAATGATAATAAAATATATCCAAAACAAATTTTGAANAAGTCTATTTTTTCAANTAATACAAANAAANTATTAAAGAANATGCTTTATGATGTAGTNCATCATGAAAATGGAACAGCAAAGAACATAAAATCTANGCACTTNAAGTTGTCTGGTAAAACNGGAACNGCACANGTTGATTATGCAAAAGATAGTNTAAATTATATTTCAAGTTTTGTTGGGTATTTNCCATCAGATGANCCNAAATATTCTTGCATAATNGTTATAAATAANCCTAATAAANCTAAAGGCTATTATGGTAACACNGTGGCAGCACCNGTATTTAAAAGAATNGCTGAAAAAATATTTTCAAAATATCCAAAAGTTGAAAAANATAATTTACATGANNTAAATNAAAANATAAAGCTTTCAAAAATTCAAATNAAAAATANATCTAACCTTAATAAAATNGTAAGNAATGGAACTTAANGAGCTCTTAANAAATATTGAGGTTNTAAAATTTTTNGGNNTAAAAGATCGANTTATNAATGATGTNANGAATAATTCAAGNNNAATAAAATTAAATGATTTATTCATAGCAATCGATGGAAANACANTTGATGGTCATATNTTTATAAATGATGCTATTGANAATGGTTCAAAAAGTNTTATTTGTGAAAAAATTCCNGATNNAATTCNTGANGATNTAACATANNTTNTTGTTAATAATACTAGANAGGTTTACTCNAAAATTTGNTCAAATTATTTTAAAAATCCNAGCAAAAANNTGNNNTTAATTGGAATTACAGGNACAAANGGAAAAACAACNACNGCTACTCTTNTANATAAANTTTTCAANNTNTATGGATNTAAGGTTGGATTATTGTCAACNAATAAAATTTTAATTGATGGTAAAGAGTTTAAAACCNATTTAACAACACCTGACTCATATAAATTAAATTTTTATTTGAGTGAAATGGTTAATTCTAATNTCGAGTATTGTTTCATGGAGGTTTCCTCACATTCNATTGATCAAGAAAGAATTTCAAATTTAGATTATGACATAGGAGTTTACACTAATATTTCTCATGATCATCTTAATTATCATAAAACTTTTAAAAATTATATATATACAAAGAAGAAATTTTTTGATTCACTTTCTAAAGATTCATATTCTTTANTCAATATTGATGATAAAAATAGTAGTGTAATGNTTCAAAATACTANATCAAAAATTAAAACATATTCTCTAAAAAAACTTTCAGATTACAACATAAAAATTATTGAAAATAACATTGAGGGATTAATTATTCAATTGAATAATAAATTAATTCATACTCAAATTACAGGAAAATTTAATGCATATAATCTAGTCGCAGTATATGCAGTCTGTGACATATTAGGATTAGATCAAANTAAATCAATTGAATTATTAAGTAAGATAAAACCTGTTGAAGGTCGATTTCAAGTTATTGCAAANAATGGAATTACTGGAATAGTTGATTTTGCTCATACACCTGATGCAATAGAGAAAGTTTTAGTATCAGTTAAAGATTATGTAAAANGTGATGGAATAATAATAACTGTAGTTGGNTGTGGAGGAGGAAGAGACAAAGAAAAAAGAAATAAGATGGGCTATGTTTCATCTGAGTTAAGTGATTTAACAATTTTTACATCTGATAACCCTAGAAATGAAGATCCAAATCAAATTATAGAAGATATGAAGATGGGTGTCGNTAACAAAAAAATAAAAAAAGTGAAAACTATAATTGATAGGAAAGATGCNATAAAATATGCTGTNTCTANATCTAAGGTTAATGATATTCTATTAGTTCTGGGAAAAGGTCATGAAAAATATCAAATTGTTGGTGATAAGAAAATTGAATTNAGCGACAGTGAGGTNCTTAATAATTATTTAAAAATAGCTATATAATGTTTTATTATTTGTTCGATTTTCTTGAAAAAAATTATCAGTTTGCTGGAGCTAGTCTTTTTCAATATCTGTCATTCAGAGCAGGAATTACTTTTATACTAGCTTTATTTATTTCAACAGTTTTNGGAAAAAGAATAATCAATTATTTATCATTTAAGCAAATTGGTGAAAATATAAGAGAGTTAGATNTACCAGGTGAGAACTTAAAAAAAGGAACCCCAACCATGGGTGGAATAATTATAATTATTTCAACAATAATTCCAATTATATTATTCGCTGATTTTAAAAACATTTATATAATAATCTTATTAATCTCAACTTTTTGGCTAGGTGTTATTGGTTTTATTGATGACTATATCAAAGTTTTTAGAAAAAANAAAAAAGGTTTAAAAGGCTCATTTAAAATTATTGGCCAGGTAATTCTTGGTCTTTATATTGGTTTCACAGTTTACTTTAATCCTGAAATAAAAACACAAAATATTTATGAAAAAAATGAAATAAATTTAGTTGANGAACATANTCTTAGNTCTAAGACTGGATCATTAAAAACTACAATTCCTTTTCTAAAAGATAACGAATTAGATTATGAAGAGATATTTGGAATTAAATCAACAAATTTTAATTGGATATTTTATATAGTTATAATTACNCTTGTAATAGTGTCNGTTTCAAATGGAGCAAATTTGACTGACGGTTTAGATGGATTAGCAGCTGGTTCCTCCTCAATAATAATTTTTACACTTGGAATTTTTGCGTGGATTTCTGGAAATATAATTTTTTCTGATTACTTAAACATAATGTATTTACCCGGANTAGGAGAAATAGTAGTTTTTGTTGCTGCAATGCTNGGAGGTTTGATAGGGTTTNTATGGTATAATACATATCCTGCCCAAGTTTTTATGGGNGATACAGGAAGTCTAACTGTAGGTGGTTTGATTGCTATAATAGCAATTTTAGTTAGAAAGGAATTACTGCTGCCGATTTTGTGTGGAGTCTTCTTAGTTGAAACTTTATCTGTAATTGTTCAGGTAAGTTATTTTAAATATTCTAANAANAAATTTGGTGTAGGAAAGAGGATNTTTCTNATGACACCAATTCATCATCATTTTCAAAAGAAAGGATACAGTGAAAGTAAAATAGTAGCAAGATTCTGGATTGTCTGNATAATGCTGGCAATTTTATCATTAATAACATTAAAAGTAAGATGATAAAAAAAGAAATGACAACAATATTAGGTTCTGGATTGAGTGGAATGGGTGCTGTTAAACTTGCTATTAAAAAAAATATCTCTGTTTATCTATCTGATCATTCTGTGATTTCTGATGATGTAAAAGAATTTTTGCTAAAAAACAATATAAAATTTGAGGAAAATGGTCATAATTGGGATAAAATTTCTAGTTCAAAAGAAATTGTAATTAGTCCTGGTATATCTTCTAATAAGATTATTGAAAANATACCTTTATTTGATAAAAAAAATATAATTTCTGAAATTGAATTTGCAAGTAGATANACNAATTCATTTTTAATTGCAGTTACAGGATCTAACGGNAANACAACAACAAGTTATTTAATATATCATATTTTAAAGAGCTCTGGNTTTAATGTTGGAATTGCAGGAAATATGGGNAAAAGCTTTTCAGAATCTATTTCTGATAGTCAGTTTGAATATTATGTTCTTGAAGTTAGTAGTTTTCAATTAGATGATATTGTAAAATTTAAACCAGATATATCAATAATAACTAATATTTCTGAAGATCATTTAGATCGATANAACTATTCATTTTCTAATTACATCAGTTCAAAGTTTAGAATTACAAAAAATCAAACCTTGGATAACACTTTAATTTTAAATGGAAAGTGTGANAACTCAATNAATTTTTTAAAGGATATAAAAATAAAATCTCAATTAATAATAACTAATAAGAATAAAATCAATAACGAAAAATCTNACATGATTTTTCTTAAAGAAAATAAAATTAACTCAACAATCAATAATAATTATCTTATGATGGATATAAATAATTTATCAATCCAAGGGAATCATAATATTCAGAACTCAATGGCAGCTATTTGTGTTGCGCAACTTTTGAATATTTCAAATGAATCGATTAAAGAAAGTCTTAGATCATTTAAAAATATTCCACATCGNTTAGAACATTTTTTAACCATCCAAAAGGTTAAATATATTAATGACTCTAAAGCCACTAATGTTAATGCTGTTTACTATGCATTGGAATCAGTAAAAACTCCAATTATATGGATAATTGGGGGAGTNGATAAAGGAAATGATTATTCTGATTTGATTCCTTTTGTTAAAAATAAAGTTAAGGCGATTATTTGTTTGGGTAAGGATAACTCAAAACCTATAGAATTTTTCTCAAGTCATTGTGATTTAATTGTAAGTACAAACAATATGAAAGATGCTGTAAAAAGTGCATATGAGTTTGCAAANCAAAATGATACTGTTTTATTATCTCCNGCATGTGCAAGTTTTGATTTGTTTAAAAATTTTGAGGATAGAGGAGATCAATTTAAAGAAGAAGTAAGAAAATTATGAGTTTAATTTCAAAGTTAAAGGGAGATAAAGTTGTTTGGTATGTAGTCCTAGCTTTATCATTCTTTTCTTTTTTACCAATTTTTAGTGCAAGCTCAAATTTTGGTACAAACTTTATTTTNTCAAATTTATTCAAACATGTAGCTATTATAATNGTTGGAATATTGATAATGTATACTACTCATTTAATCGATTANAAGTACTTTAAAGGCTTATCTAAAATAATTTTACCCTTAATTATTATATTATTAATATTTACAGCAGTTCAAGGAAATGAAATTGAAGGAGCAAATGCAAGTCGATGGATTAATATACCTTTAATNGGAATTTCATTTCAGCCATCTTCATTAGCTTCAATTTTTTTATTGATTTANATATCTAATTTTTTGTCTAAAAACATCGATAAAAAGTTAGACTTTAGATCCTCATTTTTTCCATTATGGATTCCTATCCTANTGGTGATATTATTAATCTTACCTTCAAATTTTTCTACTTCACTTATGATATTTTTGATGGTATTAACNATATTATTTTTAGGNCAATATCCATTTAAATATATTTCCTCAATAATATTAATTGGAATTATTTTAGCATCAACTTTTGTTTTATTTGCAAAAAATTATCCAGATTTACTACCCAACAGAATTGATACNTGGACTAGCAGGATTGAAAATTATATTAATCCTGTTTCAGAAGAATCAAATTATCAAATAAATAGAGCAAAAGCAGCAATTGCAAATGGATCATTATTNGGAGTTGGAGCAGGAAAAAGCTCAATGAAATATATTCTTCCACAAAGTACTTCAGACTTTATTTTTTCAATAATTACTGAAGAATATGGTTTAGTTATAGCAATATTAATCCTTTTTCTATACTTAATATTATTGTTTAGAATAATTATTATTTCATATAAAGCAACCTCAATATTTGGAAAATTAATTGCATTATCTGTCGGATTACCAGTNGTATTTCAGGCGTTTATTAANATGGGAGTTGCTGTTCAATTAATCCCTGTTACTGGCCAACCTTTACCATTAATTAGTATGGGAGGTACATCAATATGGACAACATTTTTAGCATTTGGAATATTATTAAGTGTAAGTGCAAAAAAAATAAATAGTGATTTGGAATTAAATACAATCGATGAGAAAAAACATGGATAAAAAGTTTTTAATATCTGGCGGAGGNACTGGNGGACATATATACCCTGCNATAGCAATAGCTGATGAAATTAAAGAAAGATTTTCAANTTCCAAGATATTATTTACAGGTTCAAGTTCTAGAATGGAAATGAAAAANATTCCGGAAAANGGATATAAAATAAGGGGNTTATGGATATCTGGTTNTAATAGAAAAAACTTTTTTTCAAATTTATTATTTCCATTAAAAGTTATTGTTAGTCTNGTACAATCAATTAAAATCTTACATGCATTTAAACCAAATNTAGTTATTGGAACAGGTGGATTTGCAAGCGGACCAACTTTATTTATTGCTAATCTTTTTAGAATTCCAATTTTTATTCAAGAGCAAAATTCTTATCCAGGCATCACTAATAAAATATTATCGAAATATGCTGATAAAATTTTTGTATCCTATGATAGAATGGAAAAATTCTTTCCAAAAGAAAAAATTTTGAATTATGGGAATCCTGTTAGAAATAGATTTGGTAAAGCTGATAATATTAAAATAAAAAAATTTATAAAAGCATATGATATTAAAAAAAATAATAAAACAATTTTATTTCTTGGTGGAAGTTTGGGGTCTGAAGTTATGAATGAGTTTGTCATGGATAACATTGATTATTTTGAAAAAAGTAATTATAATGTAATACTTCAATGTGGAGACAGGTATAAAAATAAAATAAAAGATAATAAATCTAAAAACGTAATTATTTTACCTTTTATTGATCAAATGCCAACGGTAATATCTTGCTCAGATTTAATTGTTTCAAGAGCAGGTGCCATTATTATTTCTGAATTATCCTTTGTAGGTAAGCCTGTTATTTTTATTCCATCACCAAATGTTGCTGAAGATCACCAAACAAAAAATGCAAAATATTTATATGATTTGGAAGCTGCAGAATTAATTCATGAGGATGAAATTAATTATAAACTAAAGAACATAATAAATAAAATTTTTATTAGTGATAAATACAGAAATCAATTAGCTAATAAGCTAAAATCACTTTCAACTTTAAAGTCCACAAAGTTAATAGTTGATGAAATTGAAAAATATATTAAATGAAATACCAAGATTACAAATATTATTTTTTCATTGGTGTAGGAGGAATTGGAATGTCATCCTTAGCTAAGTATTTAGCTATCAAGAATAAAAATATTGCTGGATATGATAGAGAAAAAACAGAATTGACTTGTAATTTAGAAAAAATAGGTATTGATATTTTATATGATTTTGATATAAATAATATTAATAAAAGTTTTAAAGACCCAACGAAAACATTAGTAATTTACACCCCTGCAATTTCAAATGACAATCTACTTTTTAAATTTTTTAAAGATTTAAATTTTACAATTATTAAAAGATCAGACTTACTAGCATCTATAGTAAATAATAATTTTTCTATTGCGATTGCTGGTACACATGGTAAAACAACTATAACTGCTATTTTATCTCACATATTAAGCATTTCCAATCTAAATTACACTGCTTTTATTGGTGGAATTTCAAATGAAAATAACTCAAATCTCAAATGTCTTGGAGATGAAATTTTTATTGTTGAAGCTGATGAATATGATAGAACATTTTTAAAATTAAAACCTAACATTATTTGTATTAATAATATTGATGGTGATCACTTTGATATTTATGACGATTATAATGATTTAAAAAAATCATTTGTTCAATTTTCTAAAAATCTACGTGATGAAGGCATATTAATTTCTAATGATGAATTAGACTTTGAATCAATTAATTATGGATTTAAGGATGATTCAAATTTTGTTATTAAAAACTTGAGAACTAAAGCTGGTCACTCAGTCTTTGATATAGATACAAACGATACTAACTACAATAATATACATTTTAATATGTTAGGAAAATATAATTGTATTAATGCTCTTGCTGCTATAATTATTTCTTTGAAAATGAATATTTCATTTGATTTAATTAAGAAAAGTCTAAAGACCTTTAAAGGAGTAAAAAGAAGACTCTCTTTTGAGCTTACTAAGCCAAAAATATTAATTGACGATTATGCTCATCACCCAAAAGAGATTCAATCTGTTTTTAACTGCTTAGATGATGTTTATCCTTCTCTCAAGAAATTTGTGATATTCCAACCTCATTTATTTACTAGAACAAGAGATTTTATTGATGAGTTTGCTCAAAGTTTAGAAAAGTTTGATAGAGTGGTTTTGTTAGACATATACCCAGCTAGGGAAAAACCTATTAAAGGCATAACATCAAGACTTTTACTAGATAAAATAAAAAATGAGAATAAATCATTAGCAAACGAAAACGAATTATTAGACATAATCAAAAAAGATAATTCTGAAATTATAATAACAATGGGAGCTGGAAGTATTGGAAAAATATGTCAGTCTTTAAAAAAAAAATTAGTACTTGAAAATTAAGTTTATACATATCATATTTACAATTTTTATTTCATTAAAAATTTTAGCTGTAGTTTATACAAACTATATTAATGGATTTAATATTTCCTCAATTTCTTCCTCAAATATCTCCTCTGATTCAAATAATTTTATTTCAAATGATTCTATATTCAATATTCTTATTTCTTCAAAACTGCTATCTGATTCAACATTTGTAAAATCTATTGATTTAAACAAAATTGAGTCAAAAGTATTAGAAATACCTTACATAGATAAAGTATCATCATCTATTGATATTCAATCAAATTTTTCATTAGAAATTACAGAAAAGAAACCTATAATTGATCTAAGAGATAATGATTTTTATTTGTCTGATAAAGGAGAAACAATTCCAAGAATAGAGAATAAAAAACTTGAAATTAAAAGTTTTTTTGGAAAAATTGATTCAATAGATTTTTATGAATTAGCTTCTTTAGCTAAGTACATAAATAACGATAATTTCTTTGTTGAACATATAAAATATATTTATGCAGATAGTACTAGTTTTTATTTTTCTGTTAATGACTATAAATATCAAGTGAAACTTGGAAATCTTAATCAATTTGAAAATAAACTAAAAAAATATAAAGGCTTTTATGCAGCAAAGGTCAATACAGATTTACTTAAAAATTTTAATAAACTCGATTTAAACTTTAATAATCAAGTAATAGCTCAAAAGAAATAATATGGAAAATAATGAATTATACATCGGATTAGATATTGGAACTACAAAAATTGTAGCTATGATAGGTGTTGTTAATGAGTATGATAAATTAAAAATCGTTGGAATTGGAAAATCAAAAAGTTTGGGTGTTCATCGTGGAGTTGTGAATAACATAACTCAAACAATTCAATCAATTCAATTAGCGGTGGAAGAGGCTGAATTAAATTCAAGTTATAAAATTGACAAAGTAGTTGTTGGTATTGCTGGTCAACATATTAGGAGCTTACAACATAGTGATTATGTAACTCGCGAAAACTCTGACCAAGTTATTGACAAAGAAGATATTGATAGGTTGATAAATCAGGTTTATAAGCTAGTTATGCTCCCAGGTGAAGAAATTATTCATGTTTTACCTCAGGACTATAAAGTTGATGGTCAAGGTGAAATAAAAGAACCAATTGGAATGTTTGGATCGAGAGTCGAGGCAAATTTTCACGTTGTTGTTGGACAAGTTAGTTCTATTAAAAATATTGCAAGATGTGTAAAAAGTGCTGGAATTGATTTCGAAGGAATAACTTTAGAACCATTAGCTTCAGCTGATGCTGTATTAAGTCAAGAAGAGAAAGAAGCAGGTGTTGCTCTAATTGATATTGGTGGTGGGACTACAGACTTAGCAATTTTCAAAGATGGTATAATAAGACATACAGCAGTAATTCCTTTTGGTGGAAATATTATAACCGATGATATTAAAGAAGGTTGTTCTATAATNGANAAACANGCNGAGCTNTTAAAAATAAAATTTGGATCTGCTTGGCCTGGNGANAATAAAGAAAATGAAATTGTTTCAATTCCAGGACTGAGAGGACGTGATCCCAAAGAAATTACACTTAANAATCTTTCCAAAATNATTAANGCAAGAATTGTAGAAATAATAGANCAAGTATTTATTGAAATCAAGAATTATGGACATGATGAACAAAAGAAAAAATTGATTGCTGGAATTGTTTTAACAGGNGGNGGNAGTCAATTNAATCATCTNAAGCAAACTGTTGAATATGTAACAGGAATGGATACAAGAATTGGNCANCCNAANGAACATTTGGCTGGTAATAATTCTATTGAAATNTCNAATCCAACTTTTGCAACTGCAGTNGGTCTTGTTATGAATTCAATGAACAGAAAAAAAATTGATANAAAAGATGATGATGAAAATCANGATGAAANTTNNGATNAGGAATCANTTACAAATNANNAAAANANNGATTTTTCAAANACAGTTTTTGAAAAATTTACAGATAAAATAAAAAANTTTTTAGAGAACGCAGAATAAAATAANAGCTATGAANACAAATCAAGATTATAACAATTTATCCTTTGATTTACCAAAAAATCAAAGTAATGTCATTAAAGTAATTGGAGTTGGAGGTGGAGGAAGNAATGCTATCAACTATATGTTTTCAAAAGGTATTAAAGGAGTTGATTACGTTGTNTGTAATACTGATGCTCAAGCATTAGANAATAGTTCAGTNCCAAATAAAGTTCAGCTAGGAGTTAACTTAACNGANGNAATGGGTGCNGGTGCTGATCCAACNGTTGGTGAACAAGCAGCAATTGAAAANCTNAGTGAANTNAGAGAAATGCTTGAAAAAAATACAAAAATGGTTTTTATTACAGCTGGAATGGGNGGTGGTACTGGAACTGGNGCTGCACCAATAATTTCAAAATTAGCAATGGAGATGGATATTTTGACTNTTGGAATTGTAACAATGCCNTTTGTTTTTGANGGAAAAATAAGACAAAATCAAGCAAATAAAGGTTTAGAGAAACTTAAAAATNACTGCGATTCAATNATAGTTGTTAANAATAACAAATTAAGAGATATATATGGNAATTTAGGTGTAAAGGAAGGTTTTTCTAAGGCAGATGAAGTGCTTGCAACTGCGGCTAAAGGAATTGCAGAAGTTATTACTCATCATTANACTCAAAATATTGATNTNAAAGANGCTAAANCTGTTTTATCTAAAAGTGGAAGTGCTATAATGGGTTCNGCTGGTTCNTCAGGNGANAAAAGNGCTATNAAAGCNGTAACTAATGCNTTAGATTCNCCNTTACTCAANGANAATAGAATTCANGGAGCACAAAANGTATTNCTATTAATTCTNTCTGGNTCNAGTGAAGTAACTATTGACGAAATAGGTATTATAAACGATTATATTCANGAAAGAGCTGGNAATAATGTNAANATTATTATGGGAATTGGTGANGATTCAAATCTTATTGATGAAATATCTGTAACTGTNATTGCAACTGGTTTTGATATTAGTTTACAAGATGAAATTATACATGTTGATCCTAAAAAGAAAATTCATTATTTGGATGAAGAAAGNGANGTNGTNGAAAAATTTGAAGATAAAAANTCAGATCCTCCNCTNCAATANGATTATGCNTCNGATTCNATTGATTTNAAAAANATTGATTTTGATTCNGANAGNTNAGAAGATATTAATAGTAAAACAGAAATTGTTGAAATTGAAGATATTAGAGATATTGATGTTGAATTTGAAACNGTNACNTTTAANAAANCAGAAATTATTGATGAAAGAATNGAATTAGATTTTAGAGATATNTATGTTAATGATGCTGAAATAGTAAAATCTGAAGATAAAAATTTAAATTCTGANAAAGTNATTCATGTTTTAGAGGAAGATATTAATGATATTGAAGTTATTGANCCAGTTCAGATNATTCCATANACAATGGTTGGTGATTCAGANTCTGTAAAAGTCACAGATGAAATAAATACAAANTCTGAAAATAAAAAATCTGTTGAAGATTTTAANCCGTTTGANAATCCGATTGCAAAAGCATTAGCTAAAAGAACCGAAGAAAGAAAAATAAAACTAAAAGAATTTAATTATAAATTTGCAAAGTCAAGAAGGGTTGAGGATATGGAAAAAGAACCTGCNTANAAAAGAGCTGGTATTGATTTAGAAAATGATTTAAGTACTGAAATTTCGATGACAAAAGTTGAAGAAGATGATAATGGAAATATAGAATTAAAATCANAAAACTCNTTTTTACACGATAATGTTGACTAAGTCATGANCTTACTAGAAAANATAGATAATAGTATAAAATCAGCAATGAAATCAAAAGATTCTCTTNCTTTAGAATCTTTAAGAGCAGTTAAATCAGCTATTTTATTATTTAAAACTCAATCTGGATCNTCAAATGATTTATCCTCAGATGATGAGATTAAAATTTTACAAAAATTAGTTAAACAGAGAAAGGAAAGTGCAGATATNTATAAAAATCAAAATAGGCNAGAATTNAGTGAAGTNGAGNTAAATCAAGCTTCAATTATTGAATCTTTTTTNCCNAAACAAATGAGTCACGATGAGGTAAGTCTNGTAGTTGATCAGATNATTAATAAATTNGGNGCNACAACTATGAAGGANATGGGTAANGTAATGGGATTAGCNTCTAAAGAACTTTCAGGAAAATCTGACGGAAAAACAATTTCAGAAATTGTNAGAAAAAAATTGTCTTGAATTGGCCAAGTAGTTCAACTGGATAGAACATCAGATTTCGGCTCTGACGGTTGAGGGTTCGAATCCTTCCTTGGTCACTATTTTAATAAACTAAACAACTTATTTGAATTGATTATTNTTGCAAATTCTNTACTAAGATTAGCTAAAGAGCTTTCATAAATTATATTACAATCTATCATTTTTCCATCNATACCCATTGTGTNATAACANGCAGTTGAGTCAGAAATTAGATANGTTTCAAATCCTAAGTTACNTGACATTCTNACGGTTGANGAAATACAATGATTTGTGGTCATACCAANAAATACTAGTGTNTTAATATTCATATTANNTAATATATTTTCTAGTTTAGTNCCTATAAATGCACTATTAACTTTTTTGGTTAAAACAACTTCATTNTCTAAGGGCTTTACATNATNATTNAANTCAAATCCNGGCTTAGATTTATGNAGTTTTGAATCTGGANTAGTNGAGCTGTGCCTAACATGAANTATAGGTAATT
Source organism: Flavobacteriaceae bacterium (assembly GCA_002702385.1). Lineage (GTDB taxonomy): Bacteria > Bacteroidota > Bacteroidia > Flavobacteriales > Flavobacteriaceae > Eutrophosalina. Next base: position 17,716 of record NZZF01000027.1, read on the forward strand.
TTAGTTCTCTCCATTTNCTTAATATATTTCCACATATAAATTCTGCATCATGATTATTTCTATTTATNCCTGGATAGTCTTTTTCTAAAAANGCTTTTTGAACATCCACTAAAATTAATGCTGGATTTTTTNTAATTAAGTTTTTNTTTTCCATTATTAANAATNATTCTATTACACATNATAAAAAANCTTGAGCTCAAAAANAATGANGAAGCTNCNAGTCCAAATAAAAAGCCAATCCATACACCNNNTGCCTTNAGTTCTGTATANAAACCNAANTATACCATAACTGGCANTCCAAAAATTATATAAGAGAAAAAACATATTATTGAAGGTATTTTTACATCTTGAATTCCCCTTAAACACCCTTGAGCAACAACTTGTATTCCGTCAAAAACTTGAAATATTGCAACAACAATTAATAGTTTTGAAGCAATTTTAACTGTTTCAATTACATCTGCTGAGTTATCATTACTTAAATATAACCATGGAAAAAATTCAGATCCTAAAATGAAAATAATAGCAAATGCTATTTCAATTATTACTATTAATAAAAAGAATGATATTGCTACTCTTTTAAGATTTAAATAGTCTTCATATCCTTTTTGATTTCCAACTCTTATAGTTGCAGCAACACTAAGACCTAAAGCCACCATAAATGTCATTGTAGATAAATTAAGAGCTATTTGATTTGCTGCTTGGTAGTTCGTTCCAATTAATCCACACACCCACACCCCGGCAATAAAAAAGCCAACTTCAAACATCATTTGAAGTGCCGATGGATAACCTAAGTTTAAAATTTTTTTTGATATTGATTTGGAAAAATTTAAACTGAAAATAGACTTGATAAAATGCTTTGTTTTTTTATTGTTTTGTATAATTAATACTATAATAATTACCATACTTATTCTAGATATCAAAGTTCCTATACCTGCCCCAACCAATTCAAGTCTTGGAAAGCCAAGTTTTCCGTAGATTAAAATATAATTGATAATTACATTTATAATATTGGCAATAATAGTCGAAATCATTGAGATTTTAGTAAGAGATAATCCATCTGAGAATTGCTTAAATGATTGAAAAATTACAAGAGGAACTAATGAAATTGCAACCCAGGTGACATATGGAAAAGCAAGATTTACAACATCTTCAGGTTGACCCATATGAAATATTATAGGTTTTAATATTAGAACGGAAATAGATAAAACTATTCCTAGGATTGCACAAATGATTATACCATTCAACAAAACATCTTTTGTTTTTTTATAATCCTTCTTAGCATCACTTTCAGAAATTAGGGGTGTAATTGCCGTAGAAAAACCAATGCCGAAAGACATTGCTAAAAAAATAAAACTATTTCCTAAAGAAATTGCTGCAAGCTCAGAGGTTCCTAATTTACCAACCATAGCATTATCCACAAATTGGACTAATGTATGTCCTATCAGCCCAATCATAACTGGATATGAAAGTTTTAAATTATATGAAAACTCCTTAAAATATGAAGATAGATTTATATTCACATTTTATCTGACATGAAAATAGCATTCATTAATAATCTATTTGTTCCATACCAAAATGCTCTAAAATTAGTATTATCGGTAAACAAGAAAATTTTACCAGATGAAAACCTTTTTATCTTAAATGGTACACTTTGTTTGAGTATTTCTAAATTGTCGTTCGAGATATATCCGCTTAAAAGAGGATTTTTAGTGTATTTAATTGGATTATTATAACTATTTTTTTCAGGTTTCATAAATATGGTATTGTTTCTAAATGTTGGTAAAACATCATTTTGAAACCCAAAAGTAATTGGATGACTTTTATCAATTTTTGTTTCGAAAATTGCACCTCCAACAACTTGAGCTCCACTAAACTTAGATCTATCTTCAAATGAAACATCTTTTGCGCTAATATCATTTTTAATAAAATCAACATTTATGAACTTATTTCTTTCAAGCCAATTAATAGAACTTCTGTATGCAATCAGGTTTCCTCCTGACTTTAAAAAATCTTGAATTTTTGTTGTGCTTAAATCAGTGCCGGAGTAACTGGGTAATATTACATGGGTATATTGAGATAAATTTACTCTATTTAAATTTTTAATATCAATTTTAGTGATAGGAATCTCATATCTCGTGTCAAAAAGATGCCAAATTTCTCCAGCATCGTAAGCTCTTACACCTGATCCAACAATCAAACCAATCTTAGGTTTTTTAATAGTTGTGAAGGAACCTGACCCAAACCCAATATTATCCTCATAGCCATTTTTTAAGGCATAAATATCAATTCCAGTTTTATTTGAAACTTTATTTAATAAATCATAAATATTTTTTGAACTAATTGATTGACCAACAACTGGAATTAATAAACTTCCATAATCAAAATAATCACTATTTATTTTAAAACTTTTACTACTTGACTTTATTCTTATTCCTTTTTCTTGTAGTGAATTAATTAACTTGGGTATATTATAATCATGAGGTTTAATTAAGTATCCATAATCTGAAAAATTGCTTACTTTCCCTTGTGGCTTATCAAATGATTTTACTACTTCTAATTCTTTTTTTAGAAACTCATGATTTACATTGAATGCTAGTGGAAAAGTCCATGCTGAAACATCATAAAATAAACTATCTTGAAAATTTGTACTTGTTTCAAACATTGCTCTAATTAATCTTGATTTTTTTTGTTTTAAAGGAACATAATATTTATAATTTTTACTATTGGTTTCAAAAACATCAATTTTATGAGATTTAAGAATTTTTGCTAATTGGTAGCTGCTAGTTTTATCATAATTATTTCCAAAAGCAATCCCACTTGTTTTTGAGTTATTTACTTCATCCAAAGCCTCAATGTAGAATTCATTCATATAGCTTAAAAGTTGAGTCCTTAACGAACTAGCGGCATTTAAAGTTGATATAATTGTTGTTAATTGATTTTTAATAGTGAATGGAAAAGTTAAAATACCATTTTGACTTTGCTGCAGATGACCTCTTGAGCTTGCTTGTTCAAAAAGAATTCCAATACTACCGTTGATATCAGGATATGTAGATCCTTTACCAAAATAAAAATCATCGTAATTTTCTTTACTGTAATATAAACTACCTATTTTATCAAGATATTCAGAATGATATTTGGCTATCTTTTCAGTTAGTTCTTGATTAAAATTTGGAATTAAAGGATTAACTCTTGATGGAACTCCCGGCTGAAAGAAAAAAGTAGAATTTGTTCCCATCTCATGATGATCAGTTACTATGTTTGGTAACCAATCTGTAAATGTTTTAATTCTAGCTTTTGATTCAGGTAATTGAACAGGCAGCCAATCTCTATTCAAATCAAACCAGTAATGATTAGTTCTCCCCCCGGGCCAAACTTCACTGAATTCTCTATCATTATTATCTGGATTTGGTATTAAATTTTTATTTGAGTTAACCCAATTAGCAAACCTTTGTAGTCCATCTGGGTTTAAACATGGATCATACAGAATCACTGTATTATTTAAAATTTCAAGAGTTTCAGATTCATTGGATGCAGCTAAATAATAAATGCCTAATAAAGCCGCATTTGATGCGCTAGCTTCATTTCCGTGAACAGAAAATCCTTGATAAACTACAGCAGGCATATTCTTAAATTCATTAATTTTTATTCCATTGGTTATTTTGACATGATTTTCTTTGATTTTTTCTAAATTTTTTAAGTTATCTGGTGAAGAAACTTTTAAAATTAGTAATGGTCTGTTTTCATACGTTTTTCCAGTTTCTTCAATTATGATTCTATCTGATGAATTTGCAATAGCATACATATACTGAACCAATTTATCATGTGTTACATGCCATTCTCCAACCTCAT
>NZZF01000028.1 GCA_002702385.1 Flavobacteriaceae bacterium
ATATTTTTTGCACTCATATCATTTTTAATAAAATCAACATTTATGAATTTATTTCTTTCAAGCCAATTAATTGAACTTCTGTATGCAATTAAGTTTCCTCCTGACTTTAAAAAATCTTGAATTTTTGTTATGCTTAAATTAGTGCCAGAGTAACTAGGTAATATTATATGGGTATATTGAGATAAATTAACTCTATTTAAATTTTTAATATCAATTTTAGTGATAGGAATCTCATACCTAGTATCAAAAAGATGCCAAATTTCTCCAGCATCGTAAGCTCTTACACCTGATCCAACAATCAAACCAATCTTAGGTTTTTTAATAGTTGTAAAGGAACCTGACCCAAAACCAATATTATCCTCATACCCACTTTTTAAAGCATAAACATCAATTCCAGTTTTATTAGAAACTTTATTCAAGAAATCATAAATATTTTTTGAGCTAATCGATTGACCAACAACTGGAATTAATAAACTTCCGTAATCAAAATAATCACTATTTATTTTAAAACTTTTACTACTTGACTTTAACCTTATTCCTTTTTCTTGTAATGAATTAATTAACTTGGGTATATTATAATCATGAGGTTTAATTAAGTATCCATAATCTGAAAAATCGCTTACTTTTCCTTCAGGCTCATCGAATGATTTAACAATGTCTAATTCTTTTTTTAGAAACTCATAATTTAAATTGAATGCAAGTGGAAAAGTCCATGCTGAAACATCATAAAATAAACTATCCTCAAAAGAGGTGCTTGTTTCAAACATTGCTTTAATTAATCTTGACTTCTTTTGCTTTAAAGGGATATAATATTTATAGTTTTCGTTATTAGTTTCATAAACATCAATTTTATGAGACTTAAGAATTTTAGCTAATTGGAAGCTGCTAGTTTTATCATAATTATTTCCAAAGCCAATCCCATTTATTTTAGAGTTATTTACTTCATCTAAAGCTTCAATATAAAATTCATTCATATAACTTAAAAGTTGAGTTCTTAACGACTTAGCGGCATTTAAAGTTGATATAATTGTAGTTAATTGATTTTTAATCGTGAATGGAAAAGTTAAAATACCATTTTGACTTTGTTGAATATGNCCTCGNGAACTACCTTGTTCAAAAAGAATTCCAATGCTTCCATTTATATCNGGATATGTAGATCCNTTNCCAAAATAAAAATCATCGTAATTTTCTTTGCTGTAATATAAGCTACCAATTTTATCAAGGTNTTCAGAGTGATATTTAGCTATNTTTTCTGTAAGTTCTTGATTAANATTTGGAATTAANGGNTTTACTCTNGAAGGAANTCCNGGNTGAAAGAAAAAAGTNGAATTTGTTCCCATNTCATGATGATCAGTTACTATGTTTGGTAACCAATCNGTNAATGTTTTAATTCTNGCTTTTGATTCAGGTAATTGNACAGGCANCCAATCTCTATTNAAATCAAACCANTAATGATTNGTTCTNCCNCCNGGCCAAACTTCACTNAATTCTCTNTCATTATTATCNGGATTTGGTATTAAATTTTTATTTGANTTAACCCAATTAGCAAANCTTTGNANTCCNTCNGGNTTTAAACANGGATCNTAAAGAATAACTGTATTATTTAAAATTTCAAGAGTTTCAGTNTCATTAGATGCAGCNAGATAATATAAACCTAATAATGATGCATTTGAACCACTAGCTTCATTTCCGTGAACAGAAAATCCTTGATAAACAACTGNAGGCATATTCGTAAANTCACTAATTTTTTTTCCNTTGGTTAAGCTNANATGATNTTCTTTTATTTTTTCTAAATTTTTTAAGTTATCTGGCGATGAAACTTTTAAAATTAGTAATGGTCTGTTTTCATATGTTNTTCCAGTTTCTTCAATTATNANTCTNTCTGATGAGTTNGCAATAGCATACATATACTGGACCAATTTATCATGTGTTACATGCCATTCTCCAACCTCNTGNCCAATTACTTCACTTGGTTTTGGAATTGTTTGATCAAATTTTTCGGAGTTATCNAAATAATAACTTAAATGAGTCTGAGAATTAAGACTTATTGAAAATAATAAGACGATTATTTGTATTGTTTTTTTCATTTTACAAAAATATTTTTTGTGATTGATAAATTAGTTTTTGGAGCTATGACGTAGTTCAAAATTTCAAAGGGAAGTTCNACATTTTCTAAAACTTTTAANGTTTTTAAATATACCTCAATTTTTGATTTTGGTTTAATTTCAAAAAAATTAAATTCACTATGAAAATTANATTCNCCTGTATACNTNAGNTTTAATGGAGCAACAGAATGATTTATAAACTCTAGTTTTAATATCTGTTTACTATTNTAACGNTCAAAATCATATCCATAACTCNTAATTGAAAAATTTTCATTTGCAACNATCTTTAAATTTTCTTCTTTNCCAATTATCAAATCATGAAACCAAACAAAAGTTTTTTGATTAAAAAGAGCATCTCTNGTNGANTTAATAGTTTTGTTTTCTGANATAATAAATGTTATTGGNCGATGAAANCTTTCTCTCTCGTTATTAAAATCCCAATCAATTAAAACATGAACATCNCTTGTNCCCATAATTGCTAGATTATTATCCAGAGCTATTTGAAGTGCTTCNTCAGAAAAGGTAGACATATTTACNACCTCAATTCCATGAAGATAATTTTTATTGATTATTTTTTTATGAATAGGATCCAATCTTGCTATTCCATCCCTTCTTTGNGATTCCCAATGAGGATGATTCCAAAACACAAAAGCTCCTTGATNATTAGCTTCTTTAANAGCCTTTTCAAAATCTAATGGTTNCTTNTCATTATCAAAAAATTTATTAGCATCATTAATAAAAATTGCATTAAAATGACCTGGTGGCATTCCCTTAGTTATNTCAGTTCCATGAACNACTGCAAGTGGTTGTTTTTTNACATATCCAGCTGCAATTTGAAAAGATCTATTTCTNTCTGGGTTTGGAATATCANCTCTCCATGGTTGATATTCTATATGTTCAGTAAGTGANATTAAATCAATACTGTCTCTCAAAGCTTCTTCAACTCTTATTGTTGGCCAAACACTNCCATCNGAAAATACGGTGTGAATNTGAAGATCTGATGATATAAAAAANTTACCTTCAGGACTTTTGAAAAATGTTTTTACNCCTTGNGAATGTATTGAATTGAAAANGAAAAAAAATGNTAAAAAATATATTAGTTTTTTCATNTGCTAGTTGTTTTAAGAATTCTTTTTTTTACTCTGTAATATTTTTTAATATTTAGAGAATATGTTTGGTANTCNGTAAAAANTTTTCCTACCAATTTTTTGTGTTTTTTTGGTTTTTTNCTTTTTAATATTTCTAAAATNTCATAATCTTCACTTCCAATTCTGTGAGATTCAAATCTTAAAGATGATAAAGGTCCATNTTTNCCTGGATAAATTATATGAGTATCACCAGCAGGTAAANAATTATTTGCTGAAGCTGCAGGAGATGGNTGCTTTACAACACTTTGATCAAATGGATTAGCCTTNTACTGATTTAATCCCCAATGTAAATANCCCAANGTATTATATTTNGATCCACCCCATCCAAAATANACTTGTCTTATTTTTTCCATATCGAGTGTCCTGTTTAGCCATNTACCACCAGGNACTAAACATGTATATACCAAAATTTGCTCTCCTAATTTTTCTCTAGACCTAAAAAATTCTTCNTTTTCCTGAAAATCATTTATTATTGGACACCAAATATCAATTGAATTTCCTAGAGCTTCTCTTGTATTCGTTGCTTCCATAATTTTNATTTCAGGAAATATTTTTTTAATCTGTATCGCAACATCAGAATAACATTTAGCATTTACTGATGTTGGTTCATCAGCTATATGCTGTAGCCACATTTCTGTTAAATTATATTTCTTTGTGAATGATTTAATTTTAACCATCACATCATTGATTTCTTTGGTTCCAATTTCACTGTAATAACCTTTTCCATTAAGATTAGTAACTAGTTCAGGATTTCCCCAATCATCGTTTTTTCCTCTACCTAATAGATGAGGTGATTCAAAATATTTAAATCCATACTTTAGAAAAATATTTATGAACGAAATCATTTTTTCTTCATCTAGATGTACTTCATTATCCTTCAAATAAATTAATTCACGTGGTATTTTCACACAGTTCTGTCTTCCAGATGCCATTAGTTTAGCATATTTATCTAACATGGAATACCAATCAGAGTTCCATCTATCTAAATCATGGTATTCCTCCATTTTTGACAAGTTAAACCAGTTGGTATAGAAAAAATTACTTTCATTTAGATCTGGAACTATAATATCATAAATATTGACCTTAAGTTTTAAATTAAAATTCTTATCATTTATTTTAAATTTAAAGTCAATCTCATTTTTTTCTGAACCAATTTTCTCAGAAATGGGAATTTTAATATTAATTAATGAGAATGCATTCTTACTTATTATTTTGTTAGCATTTAAAGGATTAATGATTTCATAAATATTAAATGGTGCTCTTCTAATTACATATGGATTTATATTACCCTTAAATTGTTCAGTTCTACTATCTAAACCTGTATTTTGCTCAACTGGAACATCTATAACTTCACTGTAGATTAAATTATTTAATGTTTTACTTTCATGCATAAACTCAATATTAGAGTTTAATCTAGATGATATTACTATGTTTATATCAACCGTTGAGTTTTTAGCAGTATTAATTGTATAATTTTTTTTGAAATTCAAGTCATTTTTATCTGGATAAACAGGATTTAATATGTCAGAAAACCCTATATCTTGTGACAAGAGTAAAGTAGAAAAAAAAATTAGTATAAGATTAAAAATATTTTTCATTCAAATTTTCCTTAATTTAAGAAAAAATTAAAACAGCTAATAATGAATAAATATTATTTAATTATAGCCCTGGTATTTATGGCTATTTCATGTAGTAAAACAAAAAAACCAGAAGCTATTTCTCTATTTAATGGAGAAAATCTTGATGGTTGGATTATATATGGAACTGAAAAATGGTATGTAGAAAATGGTGAACTTGTATGTGAAAGTGGTCCAGATAAAGCATATGGATATTTGGGTACAGAACAATTTTATGACAATTTCATTTTAGATTTAGAATTTAAGCAAGAAAGTAATGGAAATAGTGGTGTGTTTTTTAGATCAACAGTTGATGGGACTAAAGTTAAAGGTTGGCAAGTTGAAGTTGCCCCTCCAGCATATCATTCAGGAGGAATATATGAATCATATGGAAGGGGATGGTTAATTAAACCTGAGTCATCATTAGATTCTATTGTAAAAATGGGGGAGTGGAATAGCATGAAAATTAAAGTTTACGATGATAAAGTAACTACCTGGATTAATGATATGGAGATGATTAGTTTAAAAGATTCGATAATAGCAAAAGGAAAGGGTGGTATTGCTTTACAAATTCATGATGGTGGTGGTATTAAAGTAAAATGGAAAAATTTATTATTACAAAAATTTGATTAACCATAAATATCCCCTGAAGAGTGATTTTTTATGGCACCGGTTACTGATTTCAAGCAATTGACTTTATTTTGAATCCTTAAAACACCTAAAAGAGCAAAAATTAATGCTTCCTTAAAATCAATTATTTGCTTGTTGGGTATATAAGTATTAATGTTGTATTCATTTTGAAGAATATCAACTAAATTATTATTGTAAGTTCCTCCTCCGCTAAGTAGAACCTTTTCTGAATCATTGATGTTTTTACTTATTTGAAAAGCTGCATGTTTTACAAAACTCGCCAAGATTTCTTCCTCAGAAATTTTATAACTCTCTATTATGGGAAAAATTTGATCAATTACGAATTCAATTCCCAAAGACTTAGGATTTTTTTTAGAATAAAATGATATGGAATTTAATTCGTTAAATAAATCTTTATTAATTTTTCCTCTGGATGATAAGATACCATTCTCATCATATTCATATCCCATTTTTTTTGAATAAAAATTTAATACAGTATTTAACGGACAAATATCATATGCAGCAATTTGATTATCAGATTTAATTGATATGTTTATAAACCCACCTAGATTAAGACAATACTTAAAGTTGGAAAATAAAATTTTATCACCAATAGGAACTAATGGAGCACCTTGCCCATTGAAACTTAAATCTTGAGCTCTAAAATTATTAACTGTCTTAATTCCTGTNNTTTTATTAATGATTTCNCCNNTTCCAATTTGNAGTGTAATTCCTANNTNAGGTTGATGAAAAACAGTATGACCGTGAGATGAAATNAAATTAATATTTTTNAGANTANAATCTNAAATAAATTTNTTNATGGATTNNCCAATAAAAGTTCCATANTCNATATCAATTTTATTTATTTCNTNAGATTTTTTTTCAACAATATTGTTAAGCTTTTCTGAAATATNACTGGGATAACTAATGGATATGGAATTAGCTATTTTAAAATCNGAAAGATTTTCTAAATTAAAAATAACATGACATAAATCTAGCCCATCTAANGAAGTGCCACTCATTACTCCGATAACTTCAATTTTATCCATTATCGNTGGAAAGTATTAAAAAAAATTAAATTATAANGAATTTAAATAAGAAATGGTTGAAATNGGATCTTCAGATTTAAAAACAGAACTNCCTGCAACTAGAACGTTNGCACCAGAATCAAAAAGTTGTTTAGCATTNTCTTTNTTTACTCCACCNTCAACTTCAATTAAAGCTCTTGAGTTAGTTTTTTCGATAAGACTTCTTAGTTCTTCAACTTTTTTATAAGTATTTTCTATAAATGATTGTCCTCCAAATCCTGGATTAACACTCATTAGGCATACTAAATCAATGTCTGTAATTATTGCATTTAATGAAGAAACTGGGGTATGTGGATTAATTGCAACACCACTTTTCATTCCATTATTTTTAATATTTTCAACTGTTCTGTGTAAATGGGTGGAGGCTTCTAGGTGAACTGTAAGAATTTCACTACCTAACTCAGCAAACTTTTGAACATACCTTTCAGGATTAACAATCATAAGGTGCACATCTAAAGTTTTTCTTGCTTGTTTTTTAAATACTTCCATTACAGGTGTGCCAAAAGAAATATTAGGCACAAAAACACCATCCATAACATCAATGTGAAACCATCCAGCTTCACTATTATTAACCAAGTCTATTTCTTCTTCAAGCTTACCAAAATTACAGGCAAGCATTGAAGGAGCAATAATTTTAGACTTATTATCCAAGGTATGTTTTTAATATTTTACTTCTAGAAGTGTGTTTTAATCTTCTTATAGCTTTTTCTTTGATTTGTCTTACACGCTCTCTGGTTAAATCAAATGTTTCACCAATTTCTTCTAATGTCATTGCATGTTGCTCTGCTAAACCAAAGTATAGTCTAACAACATCAGCTTCTCTTGGTGTAAGTGTTTCTAAAGCTCTTTCAATTTCTGTTTTGAGAGATTCATGAAGTAAACCTTTATCAGGGTTAGGAGATTCACCGCTTTTTAATACATCATAAAGATTTGAATCTTCACCTTCAACTAATGGAGCATCCATTGAGACATGTCTTCCAGAATTTTTCATCGACTCTTTAACATCAGAAACAGTCATGTCAAGTTCTTTAGCTATTTCTTCAGCAGAAGGCACTCTCTCATTAGCTTGCTCTAAGAAAGCATACATTTTATTAATTTTATTGATAGAGCCTATCTTGTTTAGGGGTAATCTTACAATTCTTGACTGCTCTGCAAGAGCTTGAAGAATAGATTGTCTAATCCACCACACAGCATAAGAGATAAATTTGAAACCACGAGTTTCATCAAATCTCTTAGCAGCTTTTATCAATCCTAAATTTCCTTCATTTATCAAATCAGGTAATGTAAGTCCTTGATTTTGATATTGCTTTGCAACAGATACAACAAATCGCAGGTTAGCTTTAGTAAGCTTTTCAAGTGCAATTTCATCACCTTCTTTAATCCTTTGAGCTAACTCTACTTCTTCCTCAGCGGTAATTAGATCTACTTTACCAATTTCTTGTAAATATTTGTCTAGAGATGCGGTTTCTCTATTGGTAACCTGTTTTGTTATTTTAAGTTGTCTCATTAAAGTCCTTTATTACTTATACGTTAAAATCTGAAAAAGGTTTCACTTTATTCCTTTTTTTTTGGTCTTTCAAGTAAAATTTTTCTAGAAACTTTCTGTTTTCTAGTTCTTGAATCAATACCCATATATTTAACTCTAGTGATATCTCCTAAATTCAAATATTTTTCGACTTTTTCAACTCTTTCCCATGCTATTTCAGAAACATGTAGTAAAACTTCTTTTCCTGGTCTAAATTCTACAACAGCACCAAATTCTAAAATTTTAACTACTTTAACATCGTATTCTTTACCATATTCAGGCTTAAACGTAATATCATCAATTTTTTGAATAACCGTATCAATCATTTCTTGATTAGTACCGAGTATTTCAATAATTCCTTTTTCATCTTCTTCTTCAATAACTATTGTTGTACCAGTTTCTTTTTGCATTTCTTGAATAACTTTTCCACCAGGTCCAATTACAGCACCAATGTAGTCTCCATCAATAACCACTTTTACCATTTTAGGAGCATGTGGTTTAACTGAATCAGCAGGTTGTTCAATTGTATTTGTTAATTCATTTAAAATTTCTAATCTACCAACTCTAGCTTGTTCTAAAGCTTTGACTAATATTTCATAAGAAAGACCTTTAATTTTAATATCCATTTGACATGCAGTAATTCCATCGCTAGTTCCTGTAACTTTAAAATCCATATCACCTAAATGATCTTCATCACCTAATATGTCGGAAAGTACTGAGTATCTTTCACCATCAGAAATTAATCCCATTGCAATTCCTGAAACTGGTTTACTAATTTTGACACCAGCATCCATTAATGCCATAGTTCCAGAGCAAACTGTAGCCATTGATGATGAGCCATTAGATTCTAGCACTTCTGAAACTACTCTAACAGTATATGGACAATCTTTTGGAAATACTTTACTTAAAGCTCTTTGAGCTAAATTACCATGGCCAATTTCTCTTCTAGATGTTCCTCTTAAGGGCCTTGCCTCACCTGTTGAAAAAGGTGGGAAGTTATAATGTAAATAAAAATTTTCTTCACCTTGATGTGTTGGAGAATCAATAATATTGGCATCTCTCGAAGTTCCTAAAGTAACTGTTGCTAAAGCTTGGGTTTCACCTCTGGTGAAAATTGAAGAACCATGAGTTGAAGGTAAATAATCTACTTCACACCAAATTGGTCTAATATCAGTGGTTTTTCTCCCATCTAATCTGATACCTTCACTCAAAACTAGCTCTCTTATAGCTTCTTTTTCAACTTTATAAAAATAGCTTAAAATAAGACTTTCATTCTCTTCAAGTTCTTCTTCACTAAAAGATTCTAGAAGATTTTCTTTAACATTTGAAAATTCCTCTGATCTTTGTTTTTTTCCTAATCCTTTCTTTGCAATTTCGTAGCAACTTTCATAACAATGATTATGAACCTTATCTAATAATTCATTATTCTCAATACTGTGATCATATTCTCTGATATCTTTTTTTCCAACTTCATTAACTAAATCATTTTGAACGTCAATTTGTAGTTTAATTGCTTCATGACCAAATTTAATAGCGCTGGTCATTTCTTCTTCAGATATTTCATCAAATTCACCTTCTACCATTGAAACAGAATCGTAACTTGCTCCAACCATGATATCAATATCAGAATCCTCTAATTGTGATCTACTTGGGTTTATAATAAAATCTCCATTAATTCTACCTACACGTACCTCAGAAATTGGATACTCAAATGGAATATCAGATAATTGAATTACTGTTGAAGCAGCTAAACCAGCTAATGAATCTGGCATTACATTTTCATCATGTGACATCAGTTGAATCATAACCTGGGTTTCATAATGATAATCTTTAGGGAAAAGGGGTCTTAGAACTCTATCAACAAGTCTCATTGTTAGAATTTCTTCATTAGACGGCCTTGCTTCTCTTTTAAAAAAACCTCCTGGAAATTTTCCTGCAGCAGCAAACTTTTCTCTATAGTCAACAGTTAATGGTAAAAAATCAACTGGACTTGCTTTTCTAGCTGAAACTACAGTTGCAAGAAGCATGGCATTACCCATCTGTATTACTGCAGAACCATCAGCTTGTTTTGCTAATTTTCCTGTTTCTATTGAAATAACTCTACCATCAGGTAATGAAATTTCTTTTTTATAAATTTTTGTATTCATATGTTTTCATTAATTAAATGTTGTGTGAGTAGCAACCAATGAAAACTAATATTACTTTCTTAGAGATAGTTTTTTGATTATTGATCTATATCTATTAATATCTTTATTTTTTAAATAATTTAGAAGACTTTTTCTTTTTCCAACCATTTTTAGAAGAGATCTTTCGGTATTATAATCTTTTTTATTCTCTTTAAGGTGATTGGTCAAATGATTAATTTTAGTAGTAAATAATGCTATTTGACCTTCAGTATATCCTGTATCTTTTTCTGAAGACCCATTATCTTTAAAAATATCTTCCCTAATTTTCTTTGTTATATACATTAAACTCTTTTTTTAGTGGCGCAAATATAGTATAATTTTTTAATGTTCTTGAGAATTTTTTCTCAATGGCTTATTTAAAATTAAGTCTATGTAAAGGTTGATTTTATCTTTTAAATCATTTCTGTGAGAAATAAAATCAATAAATCCATGCTCGAGTAAAAATTCAGATCTTTGAAAACCGTCTGGCAAATCTTGTCCAGTTGTATCTTTAACCACCCTTGGTCCAGCAAAACCAATTAATGCTCCTGGCTCTGAAATAATTATATCGCCGAGCATAGCAAAAGATGCAGTTGTACCACCTGTTGTTGGATCAGTACAAAGAGAGATGTAAGGAATTTTTTTATTTGACAGTTCAGATAACTTTGCAGAAGTTTTAGCCATTTGCATTAAAGATATAGCCCCTTCCATCATTCTAGCTCCACCTGATTTTGATATTATAAGTAGTGGAGATTTTGTTTTTATTGAATGGTCTACTGCTCTTGAAATTTTTTCACCTACTACAGATCCCATTGATCCTCCTATGTAAGAAAAATCCATGGATGCAATTGTTAAATTTTTACCTTTGGATTTACCATATGCAACTCTTATTGCATCTTTAAGACCCGTTTTTTTTTTGTGCTTCTTTAATTCTTTGTGGATATGTTTTTGTGTCTGTAAACTTCAAAGGATCAGATGCTACAAGATTATCAAAAAGATTTTCATATTTATCATCATCAAATAATATTTTGAAGTATTCTGATGACCCGATTCTCATATGAAAATTATCTTCGGGAGAAACAAAATTATTTTTAACTAATTCATCATTATCAACAATTTTTCCAGAGGGAGTTTTATGCCAAAGACCATCAGGAGTATCTTTTTTGTCCTTAGTGTTTGTTTGAATACCTTTTCTTGTTCTTTTAAACCAAGCCATAAAACCAAAATAAATCTATAAAAAAATAGACTATAATGTATTAATATTATTTAAATCTTTGAATGCTTGCTCAAGTCTCTCAACAAATGCTTCTTCACCTTTTCTCAACCAAACTCTTGGATCATAAAATTTTTTATTTGGAATATCATCTCCATCAGGGTTTCCAATTTGATTTTTTAAATATTCTGAATTTTCATTAAAGTAATTTCTTACTCCGCTCATAAAAGCATATTGCATATCAGTATCAATATTCATTTTTACAGCACCATACGAAATTGCCTCTCTGATCTCTTCAACAGATGACCCAGAACCGCCATGAAAAACAAAATTTACAGAGTTATCAGGTAAATTAAATTTTTTTGAAATATATTCTTGTGAATTCTTTAAAATTTCTGGAGTTAATTTAACATTACCTGGTTTGTAAACACCATGAACATTACCAAAAGCTGCAGCGATTGTGAATCTATTACTGACTTCAGATAACTGTTCGTATGCATATGCTACCTCTTCAGGTTGAGTGTATAGTTTAGAATCATCAATATCAGTATTATCTACCCCATCTTCTTCGCCTCCTGTGACACCAAGTTCAATTTCTAAGGTCATATCAATCTTAGACATTCTCTCAAGGTATTCTTTACAAGTTGAAATATTGTCAACAATATCTTCTTCAGAAAGATCGATCATGTGAGAGCTAAATAAAGGTTTTCCATGTTTAGAATAATGTTTTTCACTTTCATCCAATAAACCATCAACCCAAGGTAATAACTTTCTTGCGGCGTGGTCAGTGTGTAATATTACAGTACTATTATACGATTTCGCAAGCTCATGAACGTGTTTAGCACCTGCTATGGAACCCTTCACTGAAGCTATTTGATCTATATTTCCTAACCCTTTACCTGCGTTAAAGCTACCTCCTCCATTAGAAAATTGAATTATCACAGGTGCATTTAATTTTGCTGCTGTCTCTAATGTTGCGTTAATTGAATTTGATCCGATTACGTTAACTGCAGGAATAGCAAATTTTTTTTGTTTTGCTAAATCAAATATTTTTTGAACATCATTTCCAGTAAGTATACTCATGTTTTTATTTTGAAAGGCAAAACTAGTAAGAAAAAAGGAAGTTAAAAAGGATAATTTAAACCAATATTAAATACAGCTTTATTTAATGAAAAATCTTTAAACCACCTTCTTTTTTTTGCTAAATAAGGATTATATGTTTTTAGACCCATATCTAGCCTAAAAATAAACAATCCAGAATCATATCTTAATCCAAATCCACTTCCAATTGCTAATTCATCAAGATCTTTAAAGCCATCAAAACTTCTAGATGATTCATTTGTATCATCAAAAATATTCCAAATGTTTCCAATATCTGAAAATAAAGCACCATTAAAATTACCAAACATTTTAAATCTGTACTCAAGATTTAAAGCTAGTTTGAAATTAGCTTCATTAAACTCATTTTTAGCACCACTTGAGCCAGGTCCTAGTTTATAAACTTCCCATGCTCTATTGTCATTTGATCCTCCACCAAAAAATGATTCTGAAAATGGAATATTATCAGAATTACCAAATGGAACAGCAATTCCTCCAAAATACCTTAAAGCAAAAATAGAGTTGTCACTTATGTCCCAATGTCTAATAAAACTATATTCCATCTTTATAAATTGGGAAAATTCTAAATCTGAAATAAGTCTTTTCCCCTCATTATTTTTTTTAGATACTAAACTTGCTAGATTTCCAGATGATTTTAATTTAAGTTTCCATTGTTTAAAATTTCTTTTATCATATCTGTTATCGTAATTATTCGAAATTTGAAAGCTTGAACCAATAATTAAATTATTTGCAATAAGTCTTTTTCTTCTTCCTTCAATGTAGCTAACTAATGAATAATCATCATTAGCTACAACTAAATTTTCATTCAATATGTCATTTATAAATAAATTAATTCCATTTGGAATGGATAATTCATTATTAATGAAATATTTAGGATCAGAGGTGTATTTTTTTGAAATTAGATTAAGTTCTTCATAAGAGTTTGAGTAAATATTAAAGTAATTTTCAATATTTTTATTATTAATTAATTCAATCTCTATAGGGGAAAAATTATAATAATTTTTAGAATTAGACCATGCGTAATTATAATTAAACTTAAAGCTATTTCTATCTAGTCCGATGTTATTTTGGTTAGATGACCCTAAACTTAAAAATGTTCTTTTATTTTCCAAAGATTTTGATGAATTCTCAAAGATTAAAAACCTAGGAAAATCAATAGTTAAATCATAATTAACCTGAGAGATTGTTTTATCCCCAGATTTACCAACTGATCCACTGGCAGAAAGATTAAAATTTTCTCCATTTTTGAAAAAATTTCTGGATTTAAATCTGTTTTCAAAAGCTATACCAATATCCTCAATATCTGATTGCTTTATATCAAAACCAAATCCAAGTGCAAATCTTTTCTTGTTGTTTAAAATGATATTGGCATTTAATTTATTTCCATTTATTTCATCATATTGAACAGATGGAAAAGTAAATAAATCAAGGCTGTTAAGTTCCTTGAGGGTTGCTTTTCTCAACGAATCATTGAAAATAGAACCTTCCTCAAACTTGATTTTTGATAATATAAAATCATCTTTAAATCTAAAGTTTACTTCATTATCAACTTGTTTTAAAATAATATCATTTACTTTAAAAATTTCATGGTTATTTCCATCAATTATAATTTCCACAGGTAGAGAATAATTGTTTCCTGCAGGATCAACTTTAACAGAAAAAGAAATAGAATTTATTTGAAATCCATAAATACCATTATTTCTAAATAAAGTGTAAAGTCTATTTCTTTCTAAATCAAAATTTTTTGTTTCAAAAAAATCATTTTCTATTATAAATGATTTTGATTTGTTAGCATTATATATTGAATCAATAATCTTAGATTCTATTTTCGAATTTATTTCTCCTATATAATATCTTGGACCTGTTTCAATATTGAAATCAACAAAAGCTTTTTTAGCCGGTTTTTTTGCTACTTTAAAGGATGTAGAATTATCAAGATATCCAATATTTTGGAAGTATAGATTTAAATTATCTAATGATTTATTAATTTCAGAACTATCTATCAAACTAATTTTTTCACCATTATTAATCTTCCAATCATTAAAATTTTTGAAGTATTTTTTTAATTGCAATACTTGTTTTGGAGAAAAAATGTTATTTAGTTTTTTTTGTTTTTTTTGTTCATTAACCCATTCATCAAAAATACTATCGGGATTTTTCTTGGCTGAAGATGAAATCATTGCATTGAATGGAATTCCAAGTAATTTTGAATTCTCTTTAAAAGTTATTAAATCTGATAAAGAGTCTTTTTTAATCAGATTTCCATTTATTTTGATATTGGTTTTTTCTAGTATTAAATCTTCATCGAGTAAGGATTTTTGCAATGAACAACTAACAGTAAATAATGATAGTACAAATATTAGTTTTATTTTTACTAGGTTTTTAGACATATTATATAAAGTAAAAATACATCTAATTAAATGGTTACCAAAAATGAAATAAAATTCATTAAATCTCTCAGGGATAAAAGCGTCAGAAACAAATTTAACTTATTTGTAGTCGAAGGTGAAAAATCAATTAATGAATTTTTAAATTCAAATTATAAAGTTTATAAAATATATTCAACTCATCCAGCTAACATTTCTTATAACTATGTAATTCAAATATCAGATAAACAATTAATTCAAATAAGTTCTTTAAAAACACCGAATAAACATATTGCAATTTTTAATAAAACTAAATTTCCTGTAAAAAATCAAAAAAATTATTTTTTACTTGATTCTGTGAGTGATCCAGGAAATTTAGGAACCATTATTAGAACCTTGGATTGGTTTGGGCATGATCAATTGATTTGTTCAAAAAACTCAGTTGATTGTTATAATACAAAAGTAGTTCAATCTACCATGGGATCTTTATCCAGAGTAAATGTTCATTATATTGATCTGTATGATTTTATAAGTTCATCAAATTTACCTGTTTATGGCGCTTCAATCTCCGGTAAATCAATTTTAGAATTTTCGGAAAAAAAAGATTCTGGGATTTGGATTTTTGGTTCAGAATCAAATGGAATCTCAGATGATTTAAGTAAACTCATCAACCAATATTACTGTATTCCAAAAGGTAATAATCGTGTAAAGACTGAAAGTTTAAATCTTTCAACCTCTTTTTCAATTATCTTAAGTTTTTTAAAATTAGATTAATAAAAACTTAGATTAATAAAAACTGCTCTGGTAAACATTTTTTTTAAATTTCCAGTCCAAGGATTATCGGGAATCCCATCAGGTAATTCATTTTTAAAAGAAAAAATGCCTCTAATTGAAGGTGAAAATTTAAAATATCTCAAATAAAAGTCTATTCCGAATGACAACTCGTAGAACATGTTAAACTTTGCAAATTCGAAATTATCTATTGAGTAATTTTCAAGAGTGCTTTCTAGCTCAGAAAGATTAATTGATGCAGCAATTCCACCTTTCAAGTAAGGTCTTAAATTATTTAATCTTTTAGAACTGTATTTTAATAAGAGTGGAAAATGAATATTGTTTGATTTTATTGTCCACAATGTATCATTGTAATTGGTAAANTTTCGTCTTTCATTAAATATTAATTTCTTANTATTAGANTGNAGNCCNGGNTCAAAACTTAGTCTCAAATTTTTATTCAATTTTAANTCACCAATTAAACCNACATTAAGCCCATTTGATCTTTCAACTGAGATAGGATATTCTTGATTTTCTTTATANATTATTTTATAATCGTATTGATTTGTTCCAATAAANTATCCAAATCTTAAGTNTTTTTCATCAAAATTTGGAAGATTGGTAAATTGAGAAAAGNAAAAAAAAGAATTTATAAAAAATAAAAAAAATAGTTTTGCTTTCACATTTCAAATCTAACAAACTATAGCATAAGCTCATAGTCAACTTGACTTTTATTTAATTATGTTCAAAATCAAGTATATTTGTTTTGTTATTCAAACAACTGATTAATGAAAATAATTATTGCTGGTGCTGGTGAAGTAGGATTACATTTGTCTAAATTATTGTCTTTTGAATCTCACGATATCACACTAATTGACAATAATGATGTTAACTTGAAAGATGGAGAAAACTATCTTGATATAAAGGTTATTAATGGTGATTCATCATCAATTTCTACTTTAGGTCAAGCTAATGTTAAAGATTCTGATTTGGTTATTGGTGTAACTGCCAGTGAATCAATTAATTTTTTAACATGTAGTCTCGCAAAGCAACTTGGAGCGAAAAGAACAATTGCAAGAATAACTAATCCTGAATTCATAAGTGATAACTCTATAGATTTTAAAAAACTTGGAATAGATGAAATTATTTCTCCAGAACATCTAGCCGCTGATGAGATTAAATTATTAGTAAATGATTCTGCTTTTACAAATAGCCACGACTTTGAAGATGGTAAACTAAAGATGATGGCAGCTAGAATTCAAACTGACGCTCCTTTTGTTGGAAAAAAAGTTCAGGAAGCTGCTTCAGTATACCCTGGAATAAAATTTATGCCCATAGCGATTGAAAGAAGTGGAAGTCAATCTGCAATTATACCAAGAGGAAATACTTTATTTAAAAAAGATGATCATGTATACTTTATAACTTGTGATGATGGTGTTGATGAATTATACAAACTAATGGGAACAAAAAAAGATAAACTTCAAAACATTATGATACTTGGAGGTGGCAGAGTTGGTTTCAAGGTAGCTCAAGAACTTAGTGAAGAAGGATATTCAGTTAAATTAGTTGAGATTAATAATGATAAAGCTGAAAAAATTGCAGATCAATTAAATAATGTTTTGGTTTTAAATTTAGATGGAACTCGAGTTGATCTATTAAGCGAAGAGAATTTAGATCAAATGGACGCCTTTATTTCCACTACTGGAGATTCACAAAAAAACATTATGTCATGCCTTATGGCAAAGTCAAAAAAAATAAAAAAAACAATTGCATTGGTTGATGATTCTGATTATTTCGAACTATCTGAATCTATTGGAGTTGACACATTGATAAACAAAAAATTATTAGCAGCAAATGAAATATTTAGATTTATTAGAAAGGGAAATATTCTTGAGTTAAATAAATTAAATAATATGAACGCTGAAGTTTTAGAATTTCTCGTCAGCTCAAACTCTAAGGTTATTGGTAAAAAAATAAAAGATATTAATTTCCCGAGATCAGCAATTATTGGAGGAGTTATTAGAGATGATAAAGGTTTAATTGCCTTAGGTGATTTTCAAATTAAGGAAGGTGATAAAGTCCTGATTTGTTCCCTGTATGAGGGTATTAGTAAAGTTGAAAAACTTTTTCTCTAGTTTATGTCAAAGCTAAATTACAAGTTAATTCTATATATAATTGGGCTCCTACTTTTGTTTAATGGTGGAGCTATGTTTATTACTGCTGGTGTTAGTTTATTAACGAATGATGGAGTAGTTAATGATATCGCTAGTTCAGCAATTATAATAATTTCAATTGGACTCATTTTAATGTTATCTAATAAAAATAATATTAGACAAATAAATAAAAAAGATGGTTATTTAATTGTAACAGTTGGGTGGTTAACAATGATATTTTCCGGAATGCTACCTTATTATATGACGGATTCAATATCCTCGTTTTCAAATTTAATTTTTGAAAGTATGTCAGGGTATACTGCAACTGGATCAACAATTATTAATGATGTTGAATCTCTACCGAAAAGTGTAATTTTTTGGAGAAGTATGACACATTGGCTTGGTGGAATGGGAATAATTGTATTAGCCATAGCTATACTTCCTTTACTTGGTATAGGTGGAATGCAATTGTTTTCAGCTGAAGCTCCAGGTAGTGGAATAAGTGGTGATAAAATTCATCCCAGAATAAGCGCTACAGCAAAAAGATTATGGTATATATATGTAGGCTTGACCCTCTTAGAAACTCTAGCTTTAAATTTAGCTGGAATGAGCATTTTTGATGCTATAAATCACTCAATGAGTAATATTGCAACTGGTGGATTTTCTACCAAAAATAATAGTTTAGCTTACTGGAATTCTATACCTCAAATCCAATATATAATTATATTTTTTATGATTCTTGCTGGAACAAACTATTTATTGATTTATTCTGCATTTATTGGAAAATTCAAGAAATTATTTAATAATACGGAGTTCATATGGTATTTAAGTTTTATTGCTATTTTTGTTTTAGTAACAACTTTAGTTTTATTTTTTAATGTTGATTTGAGCAATACTGAGTTTGATCATCCTCAGATATATGGAAAATTTGAATCAAGTTTTAGACATGCGTTTTTTCAAATTGTTGCTGTAATTACCACTACAGGATTTGTCACAGGCGATTTTGCAGGATGGACACCTTTTCTTACTATGCTGTTTTTTGGATTGATGTTTATAGGTGCATCATCTGGATCTACATCTGGTGGTATAAAAATTTCTAGACATCTGATTTTAATTAAAAATGGATTTTTAGAATTTAAGAAAGCACTTCATCCAAATGCAGTGTTACCATTGAGATATAATCACTCAGTTGTTAAAAAAGCCGTAATTGTAAATATTTTAGCATTTTTTATGCTTTATTTAATTTTATTCATAATTGGAGCAGGTGTATTAAGTACCCAAGGCCTTGATTTTTCTTCAGCAGTAGGTGGTTCAGCTGCATCTTTAGGAAATGTTGGACCAGCTATAGGTTCATTAGGTCCTTCATTGACTTATGAGGGGTTGTCAGCTTTTGCCAAGATATGGTGCTCATTTTTAATGTTAGTAGGAAGGCTTGAATTATTTACCTTTTTAATAATATTTACTCCATATTTTTGGAGAAAAATTTAGGCTAATACCGCTTTAATTCTTTTTATTGCTTCTGTAATATTTTCTTTTGATGCAGCATAACTAATTCTGATATTATTTGGACAACCAAATGCGCTTCCAGTTACTGTAGCAACATGAGCTTTTTCTAATAAAAACATTGAGAAGTCTGATGAGTTATTTATTTTAAAACCATCAATTTCTTTTCCAAAATAATATGAAATATCAGGAAAAATATAAAATGCACCGTCTGGATTATTAAGTTTAATTCCTTTAATCTCCGAGAGAAGTTCAATAATTAGTTTTCTCCTTGATTTAAATTCATCTACCATATAACTTATTTGCCCTACATCAGCAGTAATTGCAGCAATCGTTGCTTTTTGAGCTATACAATTTGCTCCACTAGTCACTTGACCTTGAAGTTTAGTACAAGCTTTTGCAATCCATTCAGGCGCTCCTATGTAGCCTATTCTCCATCCAGTCATAGCAAATGCTTTAGCAACTCCGTTTACAGTAATAGTTCTTTGATACATATTATCAATAGCTGCAAAGCTAAAATGATCATTATCGTATTGGATGTGTTCATATATTTCATCTGACAAAACAAAAATATTTGGATGGTTCTTTAATACATCACCAATTGCTCTAAGTTCACCCTCACTATACATGGATCCACTAGGATTATTAGGAGAGTTAAGAATAATCATCTTAGTTTTATCTGTAATGTAATCTTTAATCTTATTAGCTTTTACTTTAAAATCATCTTCAATTCCACTTTCTATAATGATTGGTATACCTTCTGCCATTTCAACAATTGCTGAGTAGCTTACCCAATAAGGTGCTAATAAAATAACTTCCTCACCAGGTTTAACCATAGCTTGAACAACATTTGCAATCGATTGTTTAGCTCCAGTTGATACAACAATTTGATTTGGATTATAGGAAAGTTTATTATCCCGTTTAAATTTTTGACATATAGCTTCTTTTAAATCCGTATATCCATCAACGGGTGTGTAAGAATTATAGTTTTGGTTAATTGCACTAATAGCGACATCCTTAATAAAATCTGGGACATTAAAGTCAGGTTCACCTAAACTTAAACCAATAATATCAATTCCACTATTTTTGAGTTCTCTTGCCTTTGCAGCCATTGCTAGAGTAGCTGAAGCGGGAAGATTATTTATTTTATTAGTAAGAAACTCTTTCATTAAAAATGAATTTAATTTTTTGCCAAAGATATTTAAATTGGACTACTTTAGTAAGATATATTTTAAATAAATGACTAAAAAAATAGATTCTTATTTTGAACTAGACTCTCATAAAAAGAAACAATTAGAAAAGTTTAAAAATCTAATAACAATTTGGAACCAAAAGATAAATTTAGTTTCTAGAAAAGACATAGAAAATTTTGAAGTTAATCACATATTACATTCGATATCTGTATCAAAGTATTTTAATTTTAAAGATAAAAGTGACATTTTGGATTTAGGAACTGGTGGAGGTTTGCCTGGAATTCCTCTTTCAATAATTTTTCCAAATGTTAATTTTCATTTGATCGATAGTATTAAAAAAAAAATTGATGTTGTAAATTCTATTATTGAAGAGTTAAATTTAAAAAATGTAAAAACAAGTTGGTCAAATGTAAAAGATATAAACTCGAAGTACGATTTTATTATCTCCCGGGCAGTAGCTTCATATCCAAAAATTAAAAAAAACTGCTTTAATAAGATTAAATATGAAAGCAAGCACAAATTAAAAAATGGTTTTATTCTTTTAAAAGGCGGGGATATTGAAAAGGAATTTTGTGATACTAAAGACTATATGTCTTACAATATTTTTGAAAAAATAAATTTAGACTACTTTCAAACTAAAAAAATTGTATATGTTCCTAATCCATATATTCATAAGGATAATTAGTAGGTGGATTGTGAGTTCTACTAACTAATCTTGGACTAACCCATCGTAATAAATTCAATTTAGAACCAGCCTTATCGTCCGTTCCTGAAGCTCTACATCCTCCAAAAGGTTGTTGACCAACAACTGCACCTGAAGGCTTGTCATTAATGTAAAAGTTGCCAGCACTGTATCTTAATTTATTTAATGCAGTTTTAATACTTTCTTCATCATCAGATATGAATGCTCCAGTTAATGCGTAATCAGATGTTTGATCAACAATATCCAACATACTATTCCATTCTTCATCATCATAAATGTAAATAGTGACAACTGGACCAAAAATTTCTTCTTGCATAGTTTTAAACTGATGGTTTTTAGTAAGAATTATTGTTGGTTCAATAAAATATCCAACACTTTCATCATATCCTCCTCCAATTAATATTTCACAATCATCGCTAGATTTTGCATAATCAATATATTCAGAAATTCTTTTAAAAGCATTTTTATGAATTACAGCTGTCATGAAATTATTGAAATCAATAGGAGATCCCATTTTGATAGTTTTTGTTTGGTCTACAACACTTGAAATAAGTTCATCTGAAATTGATTTAGGAATATAAATTCTTGATGCCGCAGAACATTTTTGACCTTGAAACTCAAAACCACCTCTTATTATTGCAGTTGCTGATGCTTCAATATTTGCTGAAGGGTGACAAAAGATAAAATCTTTTCCTCCAGTTTCACCAACAATTCTTGGATAGTCTCTGTAAATATTAATATTATTTCCAATTTTTTTCCACAGATCTCTAAAAACTGATGTTGATCCTGTAAAGTGTAGTCCTGAAAATTCTGGATGTGCTAACGCAATATCTGATATCATTTCTGGATCACCTGTGACTAAATTAATAACTCCATCTGGTAAACCAGCTTCTTTAAAAATATCCATTGTGATTTTTGCAGTGTAGATTTGATTATCGCTCGGTTTCCACAAAACAACATTGCCCATCAATGCTGCACTAGCACATAAGTTTCCTCCAATAGCTGTAAAATTAAATGGTGTTACTGCATAAACAAATCCTTCTAATGCTCTGTATTCAAGATTATTTGATTTACCAGGACCATCAACAGGTTGCTCATTATAAATTTCCGTAAGATAGGATACGTTGAACCTTAAAAAATCTATGAACTCACAAGCAGCATCAATTTCAGCTTGAAAAATATTTTTTGATTGTCCTATCATAGTGCCAGCTGTTATTTTTGCTCTGTACTCGTTAGCTAATAGGTCAGCAGCTTTTAGAAAAATTTCACATCTTTTTTCCCATGGTGTTTCAGACCAGGTTCTCTTATTTTTCATCAAATTTTCAATGGCCTCATGCACATGCTCCTTGTTGGCTTGAGAATAAGTTCCTACTACATTTTTATGATCATGAGGAGGTAAAATATCTTTTTTATTTTCAGTAAAAACAGTTTTTTCTCCAATATACAATGGCACATCAATTTTAGAATTAAACATATCATTGTATGTTTCTTCAACTTTTTTTCTCTCAGGTGAACCTTTGTGGTATCCTAACACAGGTTCGTTTTCTGCCTTATATAATTTTATTTTGCTCATTAGTTTAAAGTTTCAGGTGGTGATAATTTAATTGTGGGAATGTATGCCTTACATTTAGTGGATGTATTTAAACATATAATTGAAAAATAACCAATAATTGAAGCAATTTTTGATCTCATTGAGTAATTTAATTCTAATCTAAGTTTACTTCCAGGTTTTAAAATGGGTTTATTTTTAATTAAACCACTAATATATTTTACACCTTTTAAATCAAATACTTTTTTGTGTTTAGAAATTATTTGTACTGTATTTTTTCCAACATTATAAATGGTAATTATGTTTTTGAATCTGTATTTAATTTTTTTTCCAAAAAATGTTTTATTGAGATATAATGACTTTACTGAAATCCTAATTCCTTTTAAATTATCTAAGTCAGTTATTTTGTTAGTCATGTGTAAAAAAATGTTTTACTAATTTACAATATTTGATGAATTATTAGTTGCAATAGCTTTAATTTTAAAATAATTCTCATCTGGTCTTTTTTCGTAAAGAAGAGCAGTATATGAGTTTTCAGTTTGCCAAAAATTTGCCATTTCATAATTTTTATTTTCATCCTTCATTATGTACTTATAATTGTAGAACCCTTGTTTTAAATACAATGTTTTTTGGAACAGACCATTTTTGTATTTGAGTTGACTAGATTCATTTTTTTTATAGTCATTAAAGTTTCCAACTAAATATATATTATTGATAACTGGTTTTTCTGTTTTGAGAGAAAAAATAACATTTGAATATTCAGATTCAGTTTGCGGGTTCTTATTATTATTTTTTATTATAAATTTCCCATTAATATCAGGCTCGTATGTGTAAATGTTTGGTATTATGTCATTTCTAAGCTCTGTTATGTAGTTTTTATTTAGATCAACATTTTTAATTTCAATACTTGTGTTTAGAATATTTGAGTTATCAAAGTTGAAAAATTCTGTTCCTCCGTCGTATATTATATTGTCATAAATAATATTTTGAGACAGCTTGTACGTTGGTGTGCTAATAACCTTGTAATTATATAAATCATAGTTTTTATAAATTATTAATTTATAAACGAAAGAATTATTAAAAAAACTACAATCGTTACAGTTTATAGATACTTTCAGTTTCTGTTTTGTGTCTTGAAAATTGATTTTTCTTGATTTTGATATTTCAATTGAACCAATCGAGGGTTCCTTCAGATAAACGAATCTCTTTTTAAAAATATATTTACCCTGATCGTTTTTTACTTTAATTATGTAATTTCCAGATTTTTTAATTTTAAAATTCCGATTCGGTATTTGAAATTGATAATTAATGTACGGTTGAATAGTATTGTATGATTTAAAATAGTTGGTTATTCTTATATCATCGAAGCCATCTAAAAACTCTGATTTTCTCAGGTTAGATATATTCCAATCAAAATCATAATGATCAATCTCGTAATAATAATTTTTACTAATATTTATTAGCTCATCAAAAACTACATTAATTTTTTCTGATTCATCAAAAACAAACTTTTCATTTTCAAAATTAGGACTTAGTAATTGTATGGATTTAATTAAATTTTCTTGGCTAAATGAACTATTTATTATAGCAATTATTAAAAAAGAATATATGTTACAAATCCTCATATAAAATTGTTGAAAAATCTATGTAATATTAACAAAAAATATTTCACTTAATCGCTTTTAATTAATACATTTGCGCCGTATTAAATTATTTATGTCAAAAGACATCAGGATAAAGAAAGGTTTATCCATTAATATTAAAGGTACTGCCGAAAAAAAAATAGAAAAATTACCTCTAGCAAAATTCTACGCCCTAAACTTACAAGACTTTCATTTAGTGGTGCCTAAGCTAACTAAAAAAGTTGATGATTATGTAAAAAGAGGAGAGCCAATTTTTTATTCAAAAAATAATGAAAAATTAGTTTTTGTATCTCCAATTTCCGGAAAAATTAAAGATATAGTGCGAGGTGAAAGAAGAAAAATATTAAATGTAATTATTGAAAGTGATGGTAAAGATATTTGTTTAAAAAATGCCCCTATTAATTTAAATAAATCCTCCGCTGATGAATTAAAAAACAAACTTTTAACATCTGGGTTGTGGCCTTTTTTCAAACAAAGACCTTTTGATATAATTGCAGATCCAAATTTAAATCCAAAGTCAATTCATATTTCTTGTTTTGACTCAGCTCCGTTGGGTGTTGATTTTGAATTTATATTAAAAGATAATATTGATCTTTTTAAAATTGGACTTGATGCTCTTGAAATTATATGTCCTAATAATATTAACTTGGGTATCAAAAAGTGTCAATCATTTTTTAGTGAAGAATTATCAAATTATAATACCACCATTTTTGATGGTCCTCATCCATCAGGAAATGTAGGAGTACAAATACATCATATTAATCCAGTAAATTCAGGAGAAGTTGTTTGGGTAATTAAACCTGAAGATGTTGTCACGATTGGAAATTTTGTATTAAATGGTGATTACAATCCTGAAAGAACAGTAGCTAT
>NZZF01000029.1 GCA_002702385.1 Flavobacteriaceae bacterium
TTTATATCATTTCCAGATGAATTAACCACTGGTTCTAGTATAATGCCTCATAAAAAAAATCCTGATGTTTTTGAATTAGTGAGAGCAAAATGTAATTCACTAAAATCACTTCCAAATGAGTTTCTAATAATGTCTAACAATTTAACAAGTGGTTATCATAGAGATTTACAACTATACAAAGAAAAAATAATACAAGCTATTAATGAAATTGTGAATTGTTTAGAAATCTTTAATTATTCAATAAAAAAAATAAAGGTAAGAAGAGATATTCTTAAAGATAAAAAATATGAATACATCTTCTCTGTTGAAAACCTTAACGAATTAGTAAAAAGCGGAAAAAGTTTCAGAGACTCATATAATCAAGTTTCAAATGAAATTAAGAACGAATCATTCGTACCTAAAAAAGACATTAAACATGAGATAATAGGAGGAATTAATAATTTATGTCTTGATGAAATTGAATTAAAGATGAATAAAATATTTGACCTCTAAATGTGAATAGGCCTGTTTTCAAGAGCAGACAGAGCAGCTTCTTTCATCGCTTCTGAATAAGTTGGGTGAGGATGACTCATCATAGATATATCTTCACAGGAAGCTCTAAATTCCATTGCTGTAACACCTTCAACAATTAAATCTGCAGCTCTTGCGCCAATAATGTGAACACCTAAAATTTCATCAGACTTAGAATCTGCTAATATTTTTACAAAACCATCTAAGTCATTACTAGCTCTAGACCTTCCTAAAGCTCTCATTGGAAATTTACCAACTTTGAAATCAACATTATCATTAGTTAATTGATCTTCTGTTTTTCCAACTGAAGCAACTTCAGGCCATGTATAAATAACATTTGGGATGAGATTATAATCTATGTGAGGTTTTTGATTTTTTAGCATTTCTGCAACAGCTATCCCCTCTTCTTCAGCTTTGTGAGCAAGCATTGGTCCATTGATTACATCCCCAATAGCATAAATGTTCTCAGAAGATGTTTGAAACTTATTATTTACCTCTATTTTACCGTTTTGGTTATAATTAACTTTAGCATTCTTAAGATTTAATCCATCTGTGTATGCTTTTCTACCTACAGAAACAAGACAGTAATCGCAATTAAATTCAATTATTTTATCGTTACTATCTTTTGCTTTGACTGTAACCAAGTTGCCATCAGAATTAGCCTCAAAAACTTCATGAGATAAATAAAATTTAATTTTTTCTTTCTTTAAGACTTTCAATAATTCCTTTGAAATATCTTTATCCATGAAAGGGGTAATCTTATCTGAATATTCAATAACTGACACCTCAGACCCAAGTCTTTTATAAACTTGACCCAGTTCTAAACCTATAACACCTCCGCCAATTATTACTAAATGCTTTGGAACTTCTTTTAAAGACAAAGCTTCAGTTGATGTTATAATCCTTTGTTTGTCAATATTTATAAAAGGAAGTGAAATCGGTTTTGATCCTGTTGCAATTATGCATTTGTCAAAATATACAGGATTGTCATAGCCTTCAACTGAAATTGATGATGAATCAATAAATGATCCTAGGCCATTAAATACTGTAATATTGTTTTTATCCATTAGAAAATCAATTCCCTTCACAGTCTGACTAACAACATTATTTTTTCTGTCAATCATTTTATTAAAATCTAACTTAACCTCTCCATCAATCTCAATTCCATGTTTTGAAGCATTTTTTAAAATATCATGGTAGTGATGAGATGAATCTAACAGAGATTTGGATGGAATACAACCTACATTGAGACATGTTCCACCTAATGAATTGTATTTTTCAATAATTGCGGTTTTAAAACCTAACTGCGATAATCTTATAGCACAAACATATCCACCAGGACCCGATCCAATAACAACTACATCAAATTTGTTTGTTGACATTCTTATACAAAAATACAAATACTCAATAATTAAAAATGATTTTAATAGTTTATTTTAAGATGTATAAAGATGATTTTTGAATATATTAGCAATTCAGTATGGGTGAGAAAAAAATGAATATTGAAAATCAAAAAATAATTTCTCTTTTTGATTCAATAGCACCAATAATAATACTTGTTACTTTACTATACATAAATGTCAGTATTTTTGGAGATGATTCTTTAGATGGCTCTAACCAACTTATTCTTTTAACTGGTGCTGCTATTGCTTTTGGATTTGGAATTAAAAACAAAATAAAAGCAGAAGAAATTTTTAAAACAGTCTCTGAAAATTTAAAATCAATAAGTATTCCAATAATTATATTATTATTAGTTGGAGGACTTTCTGGTAGTTGGTTAGTTAGTGGTATAATTCCATCTATGATTTACTATGGTCTAAAATTGATTAATGCATCATTTTTTTTACCAACATGTGTGGTTATAAGTGCAATTGTAGCATTAGCAACAGGAAGTAGTTGGTCTACATCAGCTACAATAGGAATTGGATTAATTGGAATTGGAAAAGCATTGGGTTTTGATTTAGGTTTAGTTGCAGGTGCTGTAATTTCCGGAGCCTATTTTGGAGATAAAATGTCCCCGTTAAGTGACACAACTAATCTTGCTGCAGCTGTTTCAGGATCAAATCTATTTGAGCATATTAAATACATGACTATTACAACTGTTCCTACAATTATAATTACTTTAATCTTTTTCACCTTTTATAACATTTTCAATTTACCAAATCAAACAATTGAAAACATGCAGTATATAGAATCAATTAAAGACTATTTTTATATATCCCCTATTCTATTTATTGTACCATTAATTGTAATTCTTCTTATTGTTAAGAAAATCAATCCAGTAATCTCTCTTTTTATTGGAATTATGACAGCTGCTTTATTGTTTTTAATTTTTCAAAATGATCTCATTCTTAGTTTTTCAAAAGAAACTGGACAAAACACATATCAAATAGTAATAAATTCTATTGTTTCAGAAACAAATATTAAAACTGAAACAGGTTTTTTAAATGAACTATTTTACTCAGGTGGAATGAAAGGAATGTTAAATACTATATGGTTAACAATTTCTGCTATGATTTTTGGAGGTGTAATGGAATCAATTGGAGCTCTAAAAAGAATTTCTGTATATCTATTGAATAAAGCTAAATCTACAATTGGCTTGTTTTCAAGTACAATAATTAGTTGTTTAACAGTTAATGTCTCTGCTTCAGATCAATACTTGGCTATTGTAATCCCTGGAAAAATGTTTTCTCAGGCATATAAAGACAGAAAACTATCAAGTTTAAATTTAAGTAGAACAATTGAGGATTCTGGAACAGTTACATCAGTCCTAATTCCATGGAATACATGTGGAGCTTATCAAGCGGGTGTCTTAAATGTAAGTGTTTTAGATTATTTTATATATGCTATATTTAACTGGCTAAGTCCAATTACAACTTTGATTATAGCTTCAATTGGGTTCAAAATCAAGAAATTAAATGAAAAATAATTCTAAAACTATCTTAGGTTCCTTTTTAGTTATTTTCTCATTATTGATAACAATATCAATTTTTTCATTTATTAATACATGGCAAGATGATCAATCTCTTATTAANGACATATTTAGTTCAAATGATAAAGTAGAAAATATTGGNAATAAAATAGGCTTTTATNTCTCTTACTATCTTGTGTATACTGGCTTTGGTATAGGCTCATTATTAATATGTTTCAATATTTTAATTTTAGGTCTGTCATTAGCATTTGACAGAGGATTAAATAAAATAATAAATAGATCTTTTACACTACTGCTATCATGTATTTGGATTTCTTTATTCTGTGGTTATTTCATAAATAATAAAATTTATTCTGGTGTATTTGGATTTGAAGCTAAAAACCTAATTATAAACTTTTCAGGAGATATTGGTTTAATTCTTCTTTTAATTTTTGGTTTCATTGTTTTTATGATTTTAGTTTTAAAAATCACCCCTCTAAAAACTTATAATTTCATTAAGGATTTTATAGAAAAAATTAAAATTTCTAGCAAAAAATCCATAGATGAATATTCAGATGATACAAATGAAGAAACAGTTGAAAATAAATTTGTATTTAAAAATGAGGAAGAAATACAACAAGTAAAACCTACAATAGAGAATTTTTCAAAAATTGATTCTGAAGAAGAAAACAATCTTGAGAAAAAGGCAGATGATAAAATAGAAATGAAAGTTGAAGAAGTTAGTGATGAAGAAAGAATTAAATCAGAATCTGAAAATATTTTAAAAAAACATGGTGAATACGATCATACATTAGAATTAAAAAGTTTTAAGCAGCCACAGATAAAACTTTTGTCAGAACACAATAATGATGGCGTTATTACAATTAATCAAGAAGAATTAGAAGAAAATAAGGAAAAAATAATCGAGACTCTTAAAAATTATAAGATCGGTATTGACAAAATAAAAGCAACTATAGGGCCTACTGTAACTTTATACGAAATTATCCCTGAAGCTGGAATTAGAATCTCTAAAATTAAAAGTTTAGAAGATGATATTGCATTATCATTATCTGCCCTTGGGATTAGAATAATTGCTCCAATTCCTGGAAAAGGAACTATTGGAATTGAAGTTCCAAATAAAAACAGAAAAACTGTATCAATGAAATCTTTAATTTCTTCTAAGAAATTTCAAGATGCTGAGATGGAATTACCCTTAGCTTTGGGTAAAACAATTAGTAATGAAACTTTAGTTGTTGATTTTTCAAAAATGCCACATTTACTTATGGCAGGTGCTACAGGTCAAGGTAAATCAGTAGGAATAAATTCTATTATAACTTCACTACTATATAAAAAACATCCATCAGAAATTAAATTTATTCTAGTAGATCCAAAAAAAGTAGAATTAACATTGTTTAATAAAATTGAGAGACATTATTTAGCTAAACTCCCTGATTCAGATGAAGCAATTATTACAGAAAATAAAACTGTAATTAAAACATTAAACTCGCTTTGTATTGAAATGGAGCAACGATATGACTTACTCAAAAATGCGATGTGTAGAAACATCAAAGAATATAATTTGAAATTTAAGAAAAGAAAGCTAAACCCTAATGATGGACATAAATTCCTCCCCTATTTAGTACTAGTTGTTGATGAGTTTGCAGATTTAATTATGACAACAGGAAAAGAAGTTGAAACTCCAATAGCAAGATTGGCTCAATTAGCTAGAGCTGTAGGTATACACTTATTAATTGCTACCCAAAGACCTTCAGTTAATGTTATAACTGGCCTTATAAAAGCTAACTTTCCTGCAAGAATCGCATTTAGAGTTACATCAAAAGTTGATTCAAGGACTATACTAGACTCTGGAGGAGCTGATCAGCTAATTGGAAGAGGTGACATGTTATTTACACAAGGAAATGATTTAATCAGATTACAATGCGGTTTTGTTGACACAGATGAAATTGAAAAAATTACTGATATAATAGGATCACAGAAAGGTTACTCGGATGCTTACATACTTCCAGAATTTATTGAAGAAGATAAAATTCAGAACAATACAGTTAACATTGAAGATAGAGATCCATTGTTTAGAGAAGCAGCTGAAGTAATTGTAACAGCTCAACAAGGATCAGCATCATTAATACAAAGAAAAATGAAGCTAGGATATAATAGAGCGGGAAGAATTATTGATCAACTTGAAGCTGCAGGGATTGTTGGACATTTTGAGGGTAGTAAAGCTAGATCAGTATTAGTGAAAAATTTGGCTGAATTGGATCAATTATTGAATAATGAATAATTATGAAAAAAATAGTAATCTTAATTTTTTCATTATTTAATTTATTAAATCAAGACTCCAAAATTATTGATTCATTTTTTAGTAAATACACAAGTATAAATACAGCAAAAATTAAGTTTGAAATTATTACGAAACAAAATAACATTGTAAAATTTCAAAATAATGGTGAAATGATTTTAATAGAAGATTCATTTAAAATCGTAATTGATGATATCAAATATTTTTTTGATGATAAGATATTGTATACTGTTATAGATGAAAACTATGAAGTTAACATATATGACTCAAAAGAAAATGAAAACTTTTTAAAAAATTCATTGATTTCAACACTCAATTTAAAAGAATTAGTAATTAACCTCAAAAATGAGTTTTCATATGAGCTTGAAACCATTACTTCTAAAAACAATATAAATTACTTGTTAATGTTTAAAAATGAGGGGAATTCAGATTATAAAATTTTATTTGANTCAAATTTTGANATANTNNNTATTGAAATNTTTTANNAAGATTCAAATTTGATAAATAANATTTTTTTAAANNAANTAAAANTGAATACTNNATTNAATNAAANTGAANTNAAAATANATTTAGATAATTANAAAGATTACTTTATAAACAGNNTATGAAATTATTAGATAANTATATNTTAATATCNTANCTGAAAAAATTCTTTAGTTTNTTTCTNTTAATNATGTTTGTTTTTATTTTTCANACAATNTGGATGTTTATTGATGATTTAGCNGGNAAAGAAGTAGATTATGAAATTATATTTAAATTTCTATTATACTANACACCAAAATTAATACCCTTAATNCTTCCTNTNACAGTATTACTNGCTTCAATAATGACNTATGGTGATTTAGCTGAAAATTATGAATTNGCTGCAATAAAATCATCNGGAATATCNCTNATAAGNTCAATGAGGGNTTTAATTNTCTTTAANNTAGTTTTATGCTTNTCAGTNTTTTTTATTTCAAATAANNTAATTCCATATGCNGAATTTAAATCATATAANCTCAGAAAAAATCTTGCAAAAGTAAAACCTTCACTTGCNATAACAGAAGGNATATTTAATAATATTGGATTAATGAATATTAAAGTTGATGATAANTTTGGTTTAGATAATTCAAATCTNAGAGNNNTAATAATTCATAAATCAAATAAGAATAATGATAANACTATAGTNATTAAAGCATCNGATGGNAAACTTNTAAGTAATGAATTTTCNGATATACTTAAAATTCAATTAAACGATGGATATAGATATGAGGAAATACTTTCTGAGAATCCAAATTCAAAAGAATTTAAACCACAAACNAAAATATATTTTGAAAAACATGAGATATTCATTGATCTCAAACAATTAAACAATGTTGATTTCTCNGANGAAAANTATAANAANACATTCCGAATGCAAAATGTAAANGAGTTAANATTTAGTATAGATTCATTAGAAAATAGACTTGTTAACCANTATCAAAACTTTTCAAATAATTTTTATAAAAGAACAGGTATATATAATTTTCAAACAAATTATGCNAANAGATCNACNGTTCCTGATGTTAGGTCATATAANGAGATTCTTAACGATTTTGATAAAGNAACAATGTTTCAGGTATTAAATTCTATGCAAAACAATATTGAAAATCAAAAAACAACATTAGAGTCTCAAAAAACAAATTTTTTCATTAGAGAAAANCTTATAAATCTTCATAAATCTAATTTGCATGANAAGTATGCAATATCACTTGCAGCTATTATACTTTTTCTTGTTGGTGCACCACTTGGNGCTATTATTAGAAAAGGTGGTTTTGGATATCCTGTAGTAATTGCATTAATTATGTTTTTAACTTATCATTTTGTTGGTACATTTGCAAAAAATGCTGCTGAAGATGGTTCTATAAATCCATTTATTGGAAGTTGGGTATCNAATATTTTAATGCTTCCTATTGGAATTTATTTAATGATTAGAGCATCTTCTGATAAGTCAATTATTAANATTGATAATATTTTTGAAGANATAAAACAGTTTTTTAATAAAATNAATTTTTTAAAATGAGTTTAAATTCAATTGAGGAAGCTTTAGATGACTTAAAATCTGGAAAAGTCATAATAGTTGTTGATGATGAAAACAGAGAAAATGAAGGTGATTTTGTATNTCCAGCAGAAATAGTAACACCAGAAATAATAAANTTTATGGCCTCNAAAGNTAGNGGNTTAATTTGTGTTCCATTNACNCCTNAAAGATGTTCTCAACTAAANTTAAATCCNATGGTNGATAACAATACAGAATTGATGGNAACTGCTTTTACAGTTTCTGTAGANTTAAAAGGNAATGGTGTTACATCAGGNATATCAGCAAGTGACAGNTCNAAAACAATCANAGCATTAGTAGATGANAANACAAAACCTCAAGATTTAGCAAAACCAGGGCATATTTTTCCNTTAGTCGGAAAACCTGGNGGAGTNTTAAGAAGAACTGGTCATACTGAGGCTGCNGTAGATTTATCAAGNTTNGCAGGATTTAAACCAGCTGGAGTTGTTTGTGAAATAATGAATGANGATGGNACTATGGCTAGACTTCCTGAACTTATTGTNTTAGCAAAGGAATTAGATTTAAAGATNATTTCAATAGAAGATCTTGTTTCTTTTAGAATGAAAAACGATAGTTTAATNGANCTTGTAGATGATTTTGTTTTTAATTCTGTTTATGGAAAATTTAATTTAAATNTTTTTAATCAAACAAATAACAATCAAATTCACATTGCCTTAACAAGAGGTGAATGGACNAGNAGTGAACCTGTTTTAACAAGAATATCTTCTNTAGGTTCNATNAATAATATATTAGATAATTTAATNAGNAANGATTANCATGATTTTGATAGAATTTTTAAAAAATTAAATGATAGTAAAGCNGGAATAATAGTNTTNATNAATCATGAACAAGAAACAAGTTCATTNTTNTNNAGATTAAAAAATATTAAAGANAATATTTCAGAGGGNAAAGCTCCATCTAAATANAGAAAAATGGACACTAAAGATTTTGGNATTGGGGCTCAAATTCTACATAAATTAAAAGCTAATAAATTAAATCTTCTTACTAATAGTAAAAACNTNAAAAGAGTNGGATTAACNGGNTATGGAATTGAAATNATTAAGACAACNAGCTATTAAAAAAACCANAGCTTAATTGATATAATNACTACTGANATNACNANAAATATCTTTATAACTTTTTCTCCTTTTTTTACTGCANANCTACTTGCATTCCANCCACCNAANACNGTNCCNATAGCTAAACATATTCCATAAGAATAATTNACNAAATCATTAAANACAAANGTTAANAATGCTCCAATTGTATANACTAANACAATTACAACTTTAGTGGCATTTACTCTAACAAGATTCATTCTATTGTAAAAATGTAAAAAAAGCATTATNACNAAACCAATTCCTGCATTAACAAANCCTCCATATANACCAATNAAAAANAATACTACACAAGATAANCTAAGNTGTTTTCCTGTTAATCTNACAGANANATCATTTGAGACAATTCTTGGTTTAAAAANAATTATAAGTATAACAAGAATCATTATAATAGAGAGGATCTTATTGAAAGCTGCATCATTAATATCTATTGCAATATGAGCACCGATAATTGAACCCATTAAAGCACATGAACCTGTATATGCACTAAATGGAAATGTTGAAATTCCTTTGCTTTTAAAACCCATATTTGCTGAAAATGCAGTCATCATGAGAGCTATTCGATTTGTACCGTTAGCGACTGCGGAGGGTAATCCTAAAAATATTAGTATTGGAAGGGTAATTAGCGAACCTCCTCCAGCCATTGTATTGATAAAACCAACTATAATTCCAACAACAATTAGTAAAGGATATTCCCATGGTATGTTTAAAATAAAATCCAAGCTAATCTAATTTATGTATAATATTCTATTAACTATTGGTTATGATATCAAAAATTACTTTTTATATTTGCAACTTTGGAGAAGTGGCAGAGTGGTCGAATGCACTGGTCTTGAAAACCAGCGAGGGTCACACCTCCGGGGGTTCGAATCCCTCCTTCTCCGCAAAAGCCCTTGCAAGTCATTGATTTACAGGGGTTTTTTTATTTATTAATGAATTTTGATAATAATAAATGAAAATGATGAACACCTTTTTCTTTTGTAG
>NZZF01000030.1 GCA_002702385.1 Flavobacteriaceae bacterium
TTCAATCTCTTTCTGAGATATGTAAAAAAAATAAAGTTCTTTTGGCAGTAGATAATACTTTTGCAACCCCTTATTTGCAAAAACCTCTTGACCTTGGTGCTGACATTGTAATGCATTCTGCTACAAAGTATTTAGCGGGTCATAGTGATGTTATTTTAGGAGCATTAATTGTAAAAGAGGATCAACTTGCTGAAAAATTATACTTTTTGCAAAATGCATCCGGAGCAATATGTGGGCCTATGGACTCTTTTTTGACATTAAGAGGAATAAAAACACTTCATGTGAGAATGGAGAGACATTGTTTTAATGCAGAAAAAATTGTCAATTTTTTAGCAAATCATAAAAGAGTTGATAAACTTTATTGGCCA
Organism: Flavobacteriaceae bacterium; assembly: GCA_002702385.1. GTDB lineage: Bacteria > Bacteroidota > Bacteroidia > Flavobacteriales > Flavobacteriaceae > Eutrophosalina. The sequence continues at coordinate 369 of NZZF01000030.1, forward strand.
GGAATTCCAATACATCCAAACCATAAATTAGCTAAATCACAAATGTCAGGATTTGGAGGTATGGTTTCTTTTACAACAAAAGACGGTGATTTCAAATCAGTTCAAGAAATAACAAGTAAGTTTAAAGTTTTTACTCTTGCTGAATCATTAGGTGGAGTTGAAAGTTTAGCAAACCATCCAGCTTCAATGACACATGCTTCAATACCTAAAGAATTAAGAGAAAAAACAGGTGTTGTTGACTCTCTAATTAGACTTAGTGTTGGCATTGAAGATCATGAAGATCTAGTCTCAGATTTAAAACAAGCAATTAATTAATTATACTTACATTTAATTGTAATTAAACAATTAACAATGAATAAAATAATTTCTGATTTCCTCAAGGAAATTGACAAAAGAAACTCGCATGAACCTGAGTTTATGCAGGCTGTAAGAGAAGTTAGTGATGATCTAATTCCTTACATCGTTAGTCAAGAGATTTATCATGGTAAAAATGTTTTAATGAGAATGTGTGAACCTGAGAGAGTAATAATGTTTAGAGTAAATTGGATTGATGATAATGGTGAAATTCAGGTGAATAGAGGTTACAGAGTTGAAATGAATTCAGCTATTGGACCATATAAAGGGGGTTTAAGGTTTCATCCATCTGTTAATCTTAGTATATTAAAATTCCTTGCTTTTGAGCAAGTTTTTAAAAATAGTTTAACTACTCTTCCAATGGGAGGAGGAAAGGGTGGAGCTGATTTTGACCCAAAAAATAAATCTGATGGTGAAGTAATGAGGTTTTGTCAAAGTTTTATGACAGAATTATTTAGACATATCGGTCCCAATACAGATATTCCTGCAGGAGATATTGGTGTTGGTGGAAGAGAAATTGGATATATGTTTGGACAATACAAAAGATTGAAGAATGAGTTTACTGGTGTTTTAACAGGTAAAGGAGTTTCGTGGGGAGGATCATTAATTAGACCTGAAGCTACAGGGTACGGTACTGTGTATTTTGCTGAAGACATGCTTAATTACGAAGGTGATTCAATCAAAGGAAAAAAAGTAACTATTTCTGGGTCTGGAAATGTTGCTCAATATGCATCAGAAAAATGTATCCATTTAGGCGCTAAAGTAATATCAATGTCTGATTCCTCAGGCACAATACACGATAGTGATGGAATTGATCAAGAAAAATTAAATCATATCATGTATTTAAAAAATGAAAAAAGATCAAGAATAAATGAATTTGTCAAAAAATATCCAAAAGCTAAATTTTATAAAAATAAAAATCCTTGGAGTTTAAGCTGCGATGTTGCTCTCCCTTGTGCAACTCAAAACGAAATCACTGAAGCGGACGCAAAACTATTAATTAAAAATGGNTGTAAAGTTGTAGCAGANGGTGCAAATATGCCGTGTGAACCTGGNGCAATTAAACAATTTAAATTAAATAANATNCTNTATGCTCCTGGNAAAGCNTCNAATGCNGGTGGAGTAGCTGTTTCAGGTTTNGAAATGGCTCAAAACTCTCTTAGATATTCATGGACAAGAGAAGAGGTTGATCAAAAACTNAAAGAAATAATGATTAATATTCATAAATCTTGNCTTGAGTATGGTAAAGAAAAAAATTATATAGATTATAATAAAGGAGCAAACATTTCAGCTTTTATCAAAGTAGCTGATGCAATGCTTGCACAGGGTGTGGTTTAGTTAATGGTATATTCTACAGAGTCAATTGTTTTAGGTTATATCAATTACTCAGATACGAGTATTATTNTNAAATGTTTTACNGAAAANTTTGGNGTNAAATCATATTTAATTAAAGGCATACGTTCCAGTAAAAAAAGAAAACTTCAACTAGGTCAATTCAACAGGTTAAATATTGTAGATATTGAAAGTAGTCATAGTAAAAAAGGNAATCTATCTTACATTAAAAATNTAAAGTCTATTAATTCCTTTCANTCTATTAATTCTAACATATTAAAGNATAATATTACCNTTTTTATTTCTGAAATTTTAAGTTCAGTTATTAGACACGAACAACCAGATTTAAAACTTTTTAGTTTTATTAAAAAAAGTTTTATNTGGTTTGAAAACTCTGAAAGATTTTCAAANTTTCATATACTCTTTTTAATNTATTTAACAGATTTTTTAGGCATNCAGCCTGAAAATAATANTAACAACTTAAAACATTTTGATCTCGAAAATGGAAATTTCAACTCAATATNTGAATCNTCAAACTGTATTGAAGGTGANGTTGTAGAACAATTATCTCTGATTTTGGGCACAAAATTTGATTACTCAAATAATATCTTAAACAATGTTAACCAAAGAAGAAACATGATAGATTTAATTTTAAAATACTATGAAATTCATGTTCCTGATTTTAAAAGGCCCAAATCACTAGAGATTCTTAATGAATTATTTTCCTAAAAGTATTTTATGTTTACTATTCTTAGTTTTTCTAAGTAATCTTAATTCTCAGACAATAACTGTTATCGACTCTGAAACTGAGATAACTATCCCTTCAGTTCTTTTATTCAATGAAAATAAATCAGTCTCCAAGCTAACAGATTTTGAGGGTAAAATTTCAATAGATATTTTCAATAATAATGACTCTATAACATTAAGTCATATTTCATACAAAGAAGAAAAATTTTCATTTAGCGAACTTAAAAAGCTCAGTACTATTAAATTAACCATGAAATCAAGAGGCCTTGATGAAGTTGTTTTATCTGTAGCGAGAAATAAACAGAATCTTAAATCTCTTTCTAAAAAAGTTTCTATAATTAACAAGAAAACCATAGAATTTGAAAATCCTAAAACATCTGCTGAATTATTATATCATGCAGGTGGAATTCATATTCAAAAATCACAAGCTGGAGGTGGAAGCCCTGTAATTAGAGGGTTTGAAGCAAACAGAGTTCTTTTAGTAGTGGATGGAGTTAGAATGAATAATGCTATATATCGATCTGGACATTTACAAAACGCCATTACAATTGATGCTAATGCCTTAGAAAGAACAGAAATTATTTATGGTCCTTCGTCTGTTGGATATGGATCAGATGCACTTGGAGGAGTAGTTCATTTTTATACAAAAACACCAAGAATTAATAATTCAAAATTTTTTAACTACTATAAATCAGTTTCTTATAACGTAAATAATAAAACGAAAATAAACAACTATAGTTTAGAACTTTCTAAAAGAAAATGGGCAAGTTATACAAGCTACACTAAATCGTATTTTGGTGATATAGTTATGGGTAAGAATAGAAATCATGGTTTTAAAGGTTGGGGTCTTGTTGAATATTATTCTAAAAATAACGGAAACAACTTTTATGAAAATCAATCAATAAATAATAATCCAAATATTCAAAAAAACTCATCTTATAAGCAAAGGGATTTTATTCAAAAATTTAATTTTATAACTGGGGAAAATTCAAATTTAATTTTGAATTTTCAATACTCTAATTCAAGTAATATTTCAAGGTTTGATAAATTAAGTGAAATAACTAGTGATGGTAATTTAAAATACGCGCAATGGTATTATGGACCTCAAAAAAGATTATTAAGTTCAATAAAACTAAATTTAGCAGGTGGAAAGATATATGATTCAGCATCATTAATAGCCTCTTTCCAAAAAATAAATGAATCTAGAAATAGTAGAAAGTTTGGTTCGCTTAATTTAAAATCTCAGGATGAAGATTTAAGAGTTTTTTCAATAAATACAGATTTCTCCAAAAATTTAAATGAAATTAACTCTCTTGCCTATGGTTTTGAGCTTACAAATAATAAACTTAATTCTACAGCTAAAAATTTTGAGCTTGTAACAGAAAATAATAAAGTTATTGAAAGAAGTTACAGTAAGGGTTTAAGTAGATATCCAAGTGATGGTAGTGAATACGGCTCTATCGCAGCATATTTTGAATTTAGAAAAAAAATTAGTTCACAAACTAATCTAAGTATTGGCACAAGATATTCTTTAGTTGACATATCTGCTTCATGGGACAAAAATTTTTTGATGGACAATAATTTATATAGTTTTTTTAGGCAATTTGAAGATTTGAATTTTACAAATTCAGCTATTACAACTAGTATTGGACTTTCTCAAATAACTAATAATTTTAATAAAATTTCAATCAATTTGTCAAGTGGTTTCAGAGCTCCAAATATTGATGACGTGGGGAAAATTAGAGAAAATTCAGGTATTCTCACTGTTCCAAATGCTAAATTAAAGCCTGAAAACGCATATACTATTGACTTAGGTTTTAATAGGTATGATAAAGCCTTCTCTTACAATTTTAATCTTTACTTTACTTTATTAAACCGTACCATTGGAAGAGATCTATTTTACGATTATGAAGATACAACAACTCTAAATCCAATTACTGTATTATATGATAATGAAGAAGTAATTACAATGGGTAATTATAACTTAGGTAATTCCAGTATATATGGATTTAATTTCGATGCAAATTATTCTTTTAATGAATATTTTTATTTGATTGGAAATCTTGCTTACACTAAAGGTGATATTGTATATAATGATTATCCGATGCCATCAATTCCTCCATTATTTGGATCTTTAAAACTAAGGTTTCAAAAAAATAATTTTAATATTCAATTGAAATATAAGTTTTCACAATCAAAATCAGCTGATGATTATAGTTTTGGTGGTGAAGACAGTTTAGATGAAACTCCTTTTGTTTATGAAGATGGAGAAATAAAATATTTGGGTATGCCTGAATGGGGAATTTTTCAACTATCCTCATTATTTCGAGTTTCGAAAAAAATGAAAGCTCAATTATTACTGGATAATATATTCGATATACACTACAGGGAATTCGCTTCTGGAATTTCTTCACCTGGAAGATCTTTAAACTTAATGTTGATTTTTGATTAAGTATACCTTATAATCAATAAATTAGAGTAAAATTAATTAAATTCGCATTTTTTATTTTTAATGTCATTTAAAGAATATAAAACATTAGATCTTACAGAAATTTCAAATAAGATTTCTGATTATTGGGACAAAGACAAAACTTTTGAAAAAAGTATTTCTTCAAGAGATAATTCTGAAGATTTTGTTTTTTTTGAAGGGCCNCCNTCCGCCAATGGAATGCCTGGTATTCATCATGTTATGGCCAGAGCTATTAAAGATATNTTTTGCCGATATAAAACATTAAAAGGATTTAAAGTTAATAGAAANGCAGGNTGGGATACACATGGGCTNCCTGTAGAATTGGGTGTAGAAAAAGAATTAAATATTTCAAAGGAAGATATTGGAACCAAAATCAGTATCGAAGAATATAATGAAGCTTGTAAAAAAGCTGTAATGAAGTATACTGATGTTTGGAATAATTTAACAAANAGAATAGGCTATTGGGTTGATATGGATAATCCATATATAACTTATAAATCAAAATATATTGAATCAGTTTGGTGGCTTCTTAAAAAACTTTATGAGGATAATTTAATATATAAAGGTTATAGTATTCAACCATATTCACCTAAAGCNGGTACTGGACTAAGCTCACACGAATTAAACCAACCTGGTACTTATCAAGACGTTACTGATACAACTGTAACTGCTCAGTTTGAATGTGTGTCAAATTCNTTNCCTGATTTTTTGTCTAAATATTCTAAAATTTATGTTTTGGCATGGACAACTACTCCTTGGACNCTTCCTTCAAATACAGCNCTCACAATTGGAAAAAAAATTGACTATGTTTTAATTAAAACCTATAATTTATATACTCACAAAGCTATTAATGTGATAGTTGCTAAGGATTTAATTGGAAAGGTTTTTAAATCAAATTTTATTGAAGTAAAAAGTGATGAAGAATTAATCTTTGATTCAATTAAAAANATACCTTATTTNATTTGTGAAAGTTTTAAAGGAAAAGATATTTTAGAAGTTAAGTATCATCAACTTTGGGAAGATGCTCCTCTACCAGCAAATAACCCTGAAAATGCATTTAGAATTATTTCTGGAGACTTTGTAACTACTGATGAGGGGACGGGTATAGTTCATACATCACCAACTTTTGGTGCAGATGATGCTTTAGCAGCAAAAAATGCATCTCCTGAAGTTCCTCCAATGTTAGTCTATAATGAAGCNGAAGAACTTGTTCCTCTTGTAGATTTACAAGGAAAGTTTTTAAATACTCTTAAAGGAATTGGNGGTAAGTATGTAAAAAATGAGTATTATGATGATGGACTTGCTCCAGAAAAATCAGTTGATGTTGAAATAGCAATTAGACTTAAAGAAGAAAACAAGGCTTTTAGAGTAGAAAAATATACTCACAGTTATCCAAATTGTTGGAGAACTGATAAACCGGTATTGTATTATCCTTTAAACTCATGGTTTATTAAAGTAACTGAAAGAAGAAATGAGTTAATAAAAAATAATTCTAAAATTAATTGGAAGCCTAAGGCTACTGGTGAGGGTAGATTTGGAAATTGGTTAAATAATGCCAATGATTGGAATTTATCAAGATCTAGATTNTGGGGAATTCCTCTTCCNATNTGGGTTAGTGAAGATGGAAGTGAAACTAAAACTATAGGATCTGTGATTGAATTATATNAAGAAATTGAAANATCAATTAGTAAAGGCTTTATGAAAACTAACCCTTTACATAAATTTAAAATAGATGATTTATCAGATGAAAATTATGATAATATTGATTTACATAAACATATTGTTGATAATATCATTTTGAGTTCAAATAATGACAAAAAAATGTTCAGAGAAAGTGATTTAATTGATGTTTGGTTTGACTCNGGGGCGATGCCTTATGCTCAATGGCATTATCCATTTGAAAATAAAGATTATATAGATAAACATAAATTCTTTCCTGCTGATTACATCGCNGAAGGTGTAGATCAAACACGTGGATGGTTTTATACTTTACATGTAATAGGCACATTAATATTCAAATCCAATAGTTATAAAAACGTAATATCTAATGGCCTAGTACTAGATAAAAATGGTCAAAAAATGTCAAAAAGACTTGGCAACGCTGTTGATCCTTTTGAAACATTAGACAAATATGGTCCAGACGCTACAAGATGGTACATGATTTCAAATTCAAATCCCTGGGATAATTTAAAATTTGATGTAAGCGGAATTGAAGAAGTAAGAAGAAAGTTTTTTGGCACAATTCATAATATTTATTCTTTTTTTAGTCTTTATTCTAACATAGATGGATTTGATTTAAATAGTAAACATGTTGATTATAAAGATAGACATGAATTGGATAGATGGATTATTTCAGAACTTAATACTTTAATTAAGGAAGTTGAAGAGGCTTATAATAATTACGAACCCACTAAATCTGCTAGACTTATATCAAATTTTGTTCAGGATAACTTAAGCAATTGGTATGTTAGATTATCCAGAAGAAGATTTTGGAAGGGAGAATTTAATCAAGATAAAATTTCAGCATATCAAACTCTACATGAATGTTTAAGTAATATTTCCATTATTTCATCTCCTATTAGTCCATTTTATATGGATAATTTATATCAGGATTTAAATAAAAATAATATCTCAGTACACTTATCTAATTATCCAATTTATAATGAAAATCTAGTTGATAAAGTTTTAGAAAGAAAAATTAGACTTTCTCAGGAAATTTGTTCATTAGCATTATCATTAAGGAAGAAAGAAAAAATAAAAGTTAGACAACCATTACCAAAAATTCTGGTTCCTTTTAAAAATGAAGAAGAGAAAAACACTTTAATTGAAATTTCTGAGTTTATCAAATCTGAGATTAACGTAAAAGAAATCGAATTAATTTCAGATTCCTCATCAATTCTTGTAAAAAAAGCCAAACCAAATTTTAAGGTTTTAGGACCAAAATATGGGAAAAACCTCAAAGAAGTTGTAAATCAAATTAATTCTCTTAAAATTGATAAAATCAATGCTATTGATGGTGGAGACTTAGTAAAAATAAGGTTAAATGATATAGAATACACAATAAGTTCTGATGATGTTGAAATTTATTTTGAAGATATTGAAGGATGGCTTGTTGCTTCTGAAAATGGTAAAACTATAGCATTAGATACGTCAATAAACGAATCTTTAAAAAATGAAGGTATTTCCAGAGAAATTGTTAATAGAATTCAAAATTTAAGAAAAGAATCAAATTTTAATGTAAGTGATAAAATTATTATTGAATTAGAAAGAAATAATTTGATTGAAAAAGCTATTTTTGCGAATCTTGATTATGTAAAAAATGAAACTTTAGCTAAAGAATTAAATTTTTTAGATAATTTAGACTCAACATCTAAGATTGAATTTGATGATTTTAGTTTAGATGTTAAAATTTATAAAATAAATTAAAAATGAATGATGATAATTTAGTTGTACGATATTCTGACAAGGATTTAACTCATTTTAGAAAAATTATTGAAGAGAAAATTTCTAAAGCTCAACATGATTTAGAATTAATTAGAAGTGCATATATGAATGATGGCAATAATGGAACTGATGATACTGCTCCTACTTTTAAAGCTTTTGAAGAGGGGTCGCAAACAATGTCAAAGGAAGCTAATACACAATTAGCTATTAGACAGGAGAAATTTATTAGAGATTTAAAGAATGCTATCATAAGAATTGAAAATAAAACCTATGGAATCTGTAGGGTTACAGGTAAACTTATTTCTAAAAAGAGATTAGAGTTGGTACCTCACGCGACTTTAAGTATAGAAGCTAAAAATAAAATGTCTTAAATATCTTTTGGAGAATAAAAAGATTAGCTTAAAAACTTGCCTTTTAATTGTTTCTGGAATTTTGATTTTAGATCAAGTCCTAAAGGTTTACATAAAACTCAATTACTCTTTGACTTTTTATGGTGAACAAGCTATTATTGACTGGGGTTGGTTCAAATTATTATTTATAGAAAATAGAGGAATGGCTTGGGGAGCTAAGTTAAATGACTTTCTTCCTTTTATTGATGATAAGTCTGCTAAACTTTTTCTTACTCTTTTTAGAATTGTTGCTATTGGCTTTATATTCTATTGGTTAAAAAATATAGTTAAAGAAAATAGTAATAAACTATTAGCTATATGCCTGTCATTAATACTTGCTGGTGCCATTGGAAATGTAATTGACTCTGTTTTTTACGGATATTTATTTACTGAAAGCTATTTTGAAGTAGCTAAATTCTCTCCAGGAAATGGTTATGAAGGTATTTTTTATGGAAATGTAGTCGATATGTTTCAGTTTCCACTATTTACATGGACTTGGCCTGATTGGTTTCCTTTTTCAGCTGGTGAAGAGTTTACTTTTTTTGAACCTGTTTTTAATATTGCTGATTCCGCAATTTCTATTGGTATAATTATGATGATTGTATTTAATAAAAGTTTTTTTAAAAACTAAAAACTTTTTCCGGAGTTACACAGTAGTCAAGGCGTTGATCAAATTCTTTTTTTTCAACTATTTCTTCAGGTCCAAAAAACGATAATCCAACTTTAATAATATTATTTTTTTGAGTTCTCAAAAATCTATCATAAAAACCTTTTCCATAACCAACTCTATTCCCCTTTTTATCATAAGCTAATAAAGGAATAAAAATTACATCTATATTTTCTTTGAATTCTTTACCATTAATTGGCTCAGGAATACCGTATTTATTTTTTTTTAGTAATGTTTCTTCATTGAAAATATATGATTTCATGGACAAATTATTAAAATCGGATTTAGAAATTAATATTTCTTTGTCTTTACCAATTAAAATATTTATGATTGGCGTTGTGTCAACCTCAACTTTATTTTGAATTGATAAAAAAATATGAAAAAAATTAAATTCCCATATGGGGAGATTTAATGCATTATTAGCAATCGAAATGCTTTTAGAAACTAGTTGTTCGTTATCTAATTTTTCTCTTAGTTCTAAATATTTCTTTCTGGCTTCAATTTTGTTCATATTGGTAATACAAATAAATAATTATTTTAGTTAAGTGGCCGTGTCTACTAAAATTATTTTGAAAACAATTCCAGAGGATCCTGGTGTTTATCAATTTCTAAGTATTGATAAAAGCATCATATATGTAGGAAAAGCTAAAAATCTAAAAAAAAGAGTAAGCTCGTATTTTCAAAAAAATATTAAATCTAGAAAAACATTAAACCTAGTAAAAAACACAAAATATGTTGAACATGTTGTTGTTCATTCTGAATCAGATGCTCTGCTTCTTGAAAATTCACTAATTAAAAAAAATCAACCTAAGTATAATATCTTATTAAGGGATGATAAGACCTATCCATGGATATGTATTAAAAATGAACCTTTCCCTAGAGTTTTTGTGACTAGAAAATTAGTTAAAGATGGATCTCAATATTTTGGGCCATTTACAAGTTTTAAGACAATTAATACCATTATGGGTATTATAAAACAACTTTATTCACTTAGAAACTGCAATTATAATTTATCTAAAAAAAATATAGAAGAAAAAAAATTTAAGGTTTGTCTTGAATATCATCTTGGAAATTGCCTTGGAGGATGTGAGGGAAAGGAAAATCTTGAAGATTATGAAAAAAATGTTCTTGCAATAAGGCAAATTCTGAAAGGGAATGTAAATGAATCCAAAAGAAATTTTAAAAAAGAAATGCTAAAATATTCTAACAATCAAGAATATGAAAAAGCACAGAAAATCAAAGAAAAAATTCAGCTTTTGGAGAACTACCAATCAAAATCAACTGTAGTTAGTTCAAAACTTAATAATATAGATGTTTTTAGTATTATATCAGATTCTGAATCAGCTTTTGTAAACTTTTTTCAAGTTGCGCATGGAAAAATAATAAGATTTCACAACCAAGAAATAAAAAAGAAACTTAATGAAGATGATGAAAAAATACTAAGCCTTATGATTTTAAGTATTAGAGAAAAATATAATTCAACTTCAAAAAATATTATTAGTCACATTAACCTTAAAAATCAAATTAATTTAAAATTCATCATACCAAGATCTGGAGATAACAAAAAATTATTGGATTTATCTATTAAAAATGCAAAAGCGTTTCGTTTTGAAAGAAATAAGCAAACTCAACTTGTAGATCCTGAAAGACACATCAATAGAATAATGGAACAAATGAGAATGGATCTAAAAATGAAAGAAGAGCCCAGACACATTGAATGTTTTGATATATCAAATATTCAGGGTACAAATAATGTAGCTTCTTGTGTTGTGTTTAAAAATGGTAAGCCTTCAAAAAAATTATACAGAAAATTTAATATTAAGACTGTTAATGGCCAAAACGATTTTGGTTCAATGCAAGAGGTTGTCTTTAGAAGGTATAAAAGATTATTAGATGAAAAACAGGAGTTGCCAAATCTAATAGTAATTGATGGAGGAAAAGGTCAATTGGGTTCGGCAGTTAAAAGCCTTAAAAAACTAGGTTTAATTAATAAAATTTCTATTCTTGGAATCGCTAAAAGACTCGAAGAACTATATTTTCCTAATGATTCGATTCCACTCTATTTAAATAAGAAATCCGAAACATTAAAAGTTATCCAACAATTAAGAAATGAAGCTCATAGGTTTGGTGTTAGTTTTCATAGAGATAAAAGATCGAAATCATCACTTACATCTGGTCTTGATAGTATAAATGGTATAGGAGAAAATACTAAAAATAAGTTGTTGAAGAGATTTAAATCTATTTCTAAGTTAAAAAAAGCTGATAAAAAAGAAATTATAGATTTAATAGGTAAATCAAAAACCGAAAAAGTCATCAACTATTTGAAGGAAAGCGTCTAGTTTTTTAATTTTGTGAAGTTGAAAAAATTCTTATTCCTTATATTTTCACATTTATTCTTATATATATCAACTAGCTATGCTCAAAATCTTAATTCTGATTTTGTTCATAATAGTTTGTATAATAAATCGTTTAATTCTTATAAATCAGGTGAATTTTTTGAATATAAACTTCATTATGGTTTTTTAAACGCAAGCTATGCCTCACTTGAATTAAAAAAGGAAATTCTTAATGACTCACTGGTATACAGGGCTACTGCTATTGGACGAACAACTGGTTTAGCTAGGTTATTCTACAGGGTTGATGATCTTTATGAAGCTTTTTTTCCATTAGAAAAAGTTAAACCTCTAAAGTCAATAAGAGATATCTACGAAGGGGGTTACGTAAGAAAAGCTGAAACAGTATATGACGACAAAAATAAGACAGCAACCATTTTAAACAAAATCACTAACGAGGAAAGAGTTATAAAACTTGAATCGGGATATCAAGATATCATATCAACTTTCTATTTCTTAAGGAAGCATTTAGATATTTCTAAATTAAAGGAAGGTGATATTATTTTTGTAAATATCTTTTTTGCCTCTCAAAACTATCCATTTAAGATGAAATATTTAGGTATTGAAAGAATTAAGACTAAATTTGGATTGATTGAGTGTTTAAAATTAAAACCTTTCATGGAAGCAGGAAGAGTTTTTAGAAGTAACGAAGGAATATATCTTTGGGTTACAAATGATGAAAACAGAATTCCCGTTAAAGTCAAAGCTAATTTAAGAGTAGGTACAATTGTGGCTGATTTAACTTCATTTAGAGGAATTACAAACCCTTTTAAAATAATAGTTGATGATTAAGCATTTTTTAAAAATATTAATTGTTTTAACTCTTATACAATCTTGTGGAAGTGAAGAAAAAAAAATAATCAAGATTAACCCTGTCAAAAAAGAAAAAATCGTAAAAGAATTTGGTTTTACTCTTAATAATTTTAATGTTAAAAAAGATACAATTAACAGAGGTGATTCTTTTGGTTTAATATTGGAAAATAACAATCTTTTTTATCCAAAAATCTTCAACATAGTTTCAGAGGTTAAAAAAGTTTTTGATATAAGAAAAATTAACATTGGCAGGCCATATACTATTTTATCGTCAAAAGACTCACTTAACANTCCCGAATACTTTATTTATCAACCTAATTCAATTGATTATATAGTTGTTTCATTAAATGACTCTCTATGGGCTCAAAAAAAGCAGAAGGAAGTTAAATTAATTGAAAAAGAAGCCTCTGGANTAATAAAAAGTTCATTAGCTGAAACTATGCAAGATCTAAAGCTTAGCCCTNTNCTAACCAANGAACTTTCTGAAATTTATGCTTGGAATATTGATTTTTTTAGACTTGAAAAAGGTGATAATTTTAAAATATTATATACCTCAAAATACATAGATGACTCTATTTACATAGGTTTAAACAGAGTTCACAATGCTTATTTTGAACATAGAGGAAAACCTTTTTATGCAATAGAATTTCAAACGGATAGCTTAAGAGGCATGTATGAATATTTTGATGAAAATGGAAAAAATTTAAGAAGAGCTTTCTTATTATCTCCAGTTCAATTCAGTAGAATATCTTCAAGATATAATTTGAGACGAAAAATTGCATATTACGGAAGAGTTAAGCCTCATTATGGTACTGATTTTGCTGCGCCCGTTGGNACTCCAATTAGATCAACAGCTGATGGAACAGTTGTAAAGTCNGGCTATACCAGAGGGAATGGCTATTATGTTACAGTTAGTCATAATTCAACTTATTCAACTCAGTATTTACATATGAATAAAAGAGGATTAAAAGCAGGGTCTAAAGTAAAGCAAGGAGATAAAATTGGTGAAGTTGGAATGACAGGATATACATCTGGACCTCATGTATGTTACNGATTTTGGAAAAATGGTAAACAGGTTGATCCTTTGAAACAAAAATTACCTGAAGCAAANCCGATATCAAATGAATTGAAGGAAATATATTTATCATATATGAATCCTATTAAAAATAGACTTGATAGTATTGAATCAAGTGTTAACTTTGAANAAAATTCTATCCCTTAATATGGCATTAGACAGAATTAATCCAACAACTACAAATTCATGGAAAAAGCTTGAAAGCTTAAATTCAAAAATTGATATAAAAAGTTTATTTGAAAAAGATNATTCTAGATCAGAAAAATATTCAATTTCATTTGGAAACATGTTTGTCGACTTCTCAAAAAATTTAGTTGATGATNAAATTTTAGAAACTCTTTTAAAACTTTCTAATGAATGTAATTTAAAGGAAGCTATAGAAAAACAATTCAAAGGTGATGAAATAAATGAAACTGAAGGGAGAGCTGTATTACATACTGCTCTAAGAAGCTTTGACAAAAACAGTGCTTTTAATCAAGAAATAATTAACGATAGAAATAAAATTGAAAAATTTTCAGATGATATAATTAATGGTCGTCTTTTAAGTAGCAGTGGTAAAGAATTTACAGATATTGTTAATGTCGGTATTGGTGGATCAGACTTGGGTCCAGTCATGGTAGTAGAAGCTTTAAAATACTACAAAACCAGATTAAACATTCATTTTGTGTCCAATGTAGATGGAGATCATGTTAATGAAGTTATTAAAAATTTAAACCCAGAAACTACATTTTTCATCATTGTATCCAAAACATTTACTACACAAGAAACCATTTCTAATGCTTTAACAATTAAAAAATGGTTTTGTAAAAAACTAAGTGAAAAANATATTCAGTCTCATTTTGCTGCTGTTTCAACCAACTTGAGNGCAATNAAAGATTTTGGAATAAATTCGGACTTTGTTTTTCCTATGTACAACTATGTTGGAGGAAGATTCTCTTTATGGGGAACAGTAGGNCTTTCGATTTCACTTGCAATTGGGTTCAAAAACTTTGAAAAATTACTTAGAGGGGCTAATGAAATGGACCTTCATTTCAAAAATGAGCCTAACGAAAAAAATATTCCAATCATATTAGCATTNATTAGTATATGGTATAATAATTTTTTAAATGCTGAATCTGAAGCTATCATACCTTACAGTGAATATTTAAAATATTTACCCAATTATTTACAACAAGCTATTATGGAAAGTAATGGTAAGAGTNTAGATAGAAATGGAAATAAAATTGACTATCAAACNGGAAATATAATTTGGGGAGNNACTGGTACNAATTCACAACATGCTTTCTTTCAATTAATTCATCAAGGGACAAAGCTAATTCCTTGTGATTTTATTGGATTTAAAAATTCTCTTTATGGAAATATTGATCACCATAAAAAGCTTCTTTCAAATTATATTGGACAAACTGAAGCCCTATTAAATGGAAAAGACATGGACGAAGTTCAGGATGAGTTGATTAAATCAGGNATTTCAAGTGATAAATTAAATGAAATTGCTCCTTTTAAAGTATTTGAAGGGAATAAACCTTCTAATTCAATAATTTTTGACAAATTAACNCCTGAATCGTTTGGAAAGTTAATTTCTATGTATGAGCATAAAATATTTACTCAAGGTGTAATTTGGAATATCTTCAGTTATGANCAGTGGGGTGTAGAATTAGGNAAAAAATTAGCAGCTAAGTTATTAACAGAACTTGAAACTGGTGAAATAAAAAATCACGACAAATCAACGAAATCCCTTCTAAAAAAGTTAAAAAGTTAATTCACTTAATTTTTAAGTTTAAAAAAATGTAAAATTTTATGATTTTATGTTCATAAAATTAACATCCAATTAATAAATCATGTTAAAATTTTCTTAATATTTGCGGTAAATCAAAACTATTCATAAATGAAAAAATTTACTTTATTTATCGCTGCGTTATTCCTCGGTGGAATTATGTATGCACAAAATAACGTATCTGGTGTTGTTGTTGATGGCGAGCTGGGGACTAGTCTTCCAGGAGCTTCAATTGTAGTTAAAGGAACAAATAATGGTGTTTCTTCTGACTTTAATGGTCAATTCTCAATTGATGCTATGCCAGGGTCAACACTTGTAATAACTTACATTGGATACGATACAGCTGAAGTTACAGTTGGTGATAGCGCTGAATTGGGTGTTATTGAATTAGCCCCTGGTGCTGATGTATTATCTGGAGTAACTGTTTTTGGTACTATTGACCTTGCAAAAGACAGAGAAACGCCAGTTGCAGCATCAACGTTAACAGCGAATGAAATTGTTGAAAGAGTTGGTAATTTAGAGCTTCCTCAGCTTTTAAATTCAACTCCAGGAATTTATTCAACAATGCAAGGTGCTTTCGGTGATGCAACAGTAAGACTTAGAGGTTTTAGACAAGAAAACATTGCCGTTTTAATTAATGGTATGCCAGTTAACGATATGGAATGGGGTGGTGTTTATTGGAGTAACTGGGCTGGATTAAGTGATGTTACTTCAGCTATGCAAGTTCAAAGAGGACTTGGATCTGCAAAACTACCAATTCCATCTGTAGGTGGTACAATCAATGTTGTTACTAAATCTACTGAATTAACTCAAGGTGGTAAAGTTGCCGCGACTGTTGGAAACGATGGTTATTTAAAAACTGTTTTAACTTACAATACTGGTGTTAGCGACTCAGGGCATGCATTTTCTGCATCTTTTAGCAGAACAGCTGGTGATGGATATGTTGACGGAACACCATTTGAAGGATACGCTTACTTCTTAGGATATGGTTATAGAAAACCTGATGGAAAACATAACCTTCAATTTATTGTAACTGGAGCTCCTCAAGTTCACGGTCAAAGAACTACAAGTTATTATAACATGGCCACTCTTGCTGATTACCAAAAGTATGGTATCAAATATAATTACAATTATGGTTTAAGAAATGGTGAAGGTTTTAATATGAGAAATAATTATTATCACAAGCCTATTGCTTCTTTAAACTGGGAACACAAAATTAATAGTAAGACATCTTTATCTGCTACTGCATATGCTTCAGTTGGTAGAGGTGGAGGATCTGGA
>NZZF01000031.1 GCA_002702385.1 Flavobacteriaceae bacterium
GGAATTGAAAAAATTGCTAAAAAACTTAATGATTTAAATATTAGAATTATTTCAACTGGAGGTACAGAGAAACATCTTTCTAAGTTAGGTTTTGAAATAGAAAAAGTTGAAAATTTAACCGATTACCCCTCAATTTTTGGAGGTAGAGTAAAAACTCTTCATCCAAAAATTTTTGGAGGAATATTATACAGAAGAGAAAACAAAAATGATTCAGATGAAAAAACTGAATATGAAATTCCAAGTATAGATTATGTAATTGTTGATTTATATCCATTTGAAAATACAGTAAATGATGCTAAATCGCATGAAGAAATAATTGAAAAAATTGATATTGGTGGTATTTCATTGATACGTGCTGCAGCAAAAAACTTTAATAATGTTGTCTGTATATCATCAATTAATCAATACGACGAATTCCTAAATGATTTAGATGATAATAAAGGCATATTTTCTGTAGAACAGAAAAAAAACTATGCGGCTAAAGCATTTAAAATATCCTCCAACTATGATAATTTTATCAATCAATACTTTGAAAAAGGTTCAATTGAAAAAAGTAATGAATTGAGATATGGTGAGAACCCGCATCAAAAAGGATCATTTATAGGTGATTTTGATTCAATTTTTGAAAAATTAAATGGAAAAGAATTATCCTACAATAATTTACTTGATATTGATTCAGCATATAATTTAATTAAGGAGTTTTGGAATAATGATTCAACGTTTGCAATACTTAAACATAATAATGCATGTGGTCTAGCAACAAGAAGTTCGATTTTAAAAGCTTATAAATACGCTCTTGAGGGTGATCCAGTTTCAGCATTTGGTGGAGTACTAATTTCTAATAAGGAAATTGATATGCAAACAGCAAATGAAATGAATAGCTTGTTCTTTGAAGTTATTATGGCTCCTTCATACTCAACTGAGGCATTAGAAATTTTAAAAAGCAAGAAAAACAGAATTGTTCTAAAAATAATAAACATTGAGTTAAATAATAAAACAATAAGAACATGTTTAAATGGTATTCTAATTCAAGAAAGAGACAATATTACTGATAGTCAAGGTGGTTTAAAATATGTAACAAATAAACGACCCAGCAATCAAGAAGTTGAAGATTTATTATTTGCATCTAAAGTTTCAAAACACACAAAATCAAATACTATAGTTCTCGCAAAAAATAGTCAATTAATTTCATCCGGAACAGGCCAAACCTCTAGAGTTGATGCACTTAATCAAGCAATTGATAAAGCAAAAAAATTTAATTTTGATCTCAAAAATTCTGTTATGGCAAGTGATGCATTTTTTCCATTTCCAGACTGTGTTGAAATTGCTTCACAAAATGGAATTTGTTCAGTAATTCAGCCTGGAGGGTCTATAAAAGATAATTTATCTATTGATTATTGTAACAAAAATAATTTATCCATGGTTTTTACTGGAAATAGACACTTTAAACATTAATTTACTAACTTTACTTATAACCAATAATTTATGAGTTTTTTTGACTTTTGGACTGAATCAATTGCTATTGACTTAGGAACTGCAAACACTTTAATTATACACAATGATAAAGTTGTTGTTGACAGTCCATCCATTGTTGCTATTGATCAAAAGTCAGGGAAGATTATTGCAGTTGGAAAAGAAGCAAATTTAATGCACGGAAAAACTCATGAAAATATAAAAACAATTCGTCCTTTAAAAGATGGTGTTATAGCTGATTTTAACGCCTCTGAGCAAATGATTGGTCGATTAATAAGAAGTATTCCTAATCTTAATAAAAAATTCTATTCTCCTTCTTTAAAAATGGTTATTTGTATTCCATCAGGAATAACAGAAGTTGAAATGAGAGCAGTAAAAGAATCTGCTGAAAGAGTAAATGGGAAAGAAGTTTATCTTATTCATGAACCAATGGCAGCTGCTATTGGAATTGGTGTTGATATAATGCAGCCAAAGGGAAATATGATAATTGATATTGGCGGTGGAACCACAGAAATTGCAGTTATTGCATTAGCTGGAATTGTTTGTGATAAAAGTGTAAAAATTGCTGGTGATGTTTTTACTGAGGATATTGTCTATTACATGAGAACTCAACATAACCTGTCAATTGGTGATCGAACAGCAGAAAAAATAAAAATTAATATTGGATCAGCCTTAGACGAATTAGATAATCCCCCTGACGATATGTTGGTTCAGGGAAGAGATTTACTTTCTGGAAAGCCAAAAGAAATTTCTATTGGTTACAGAGAAATAGCAAAAGCTCTAGATAAATCAATAATTAGAATTGAAGAATCTGTAATGGAAACTCTATCTCAAACACCTCCAGAGCTTGCTGCAGATATTTATAATACAGGTATTTACTTAGCTGGTGGTGGATCTATGTTACGTGGACTTGATAAAAGAATTTCAAAAAAGACAGATCTACCAGTTTTTATAGCTGAAGACCCTTTAAGAGCCGTAGTTAGAGGAACAGGTATTACCTTAAAAAATATTGAACGCTACAAAAGTGTTTTAGTAAAATAATTTAATGCGAAACTTTGTTGATTTTATAATTAAAAATATAAACTCTATAATTTTTTTAATTTTAATATCTATATCTATTACTCAAATTTTTAGCAGAAACTATTTCCAAGCCTCTAAATTTAATTTATTTTCAAGCTCTATAGTCAATTCCATTAATGAAATCCAAACAGAAATGTTTGAATATTTTGATTTAATTAAATTAAACCAAAAATTAGTAATTGAAAATTCATTTCTAAAAAATAATTATGATTATTACTACGAAAATGATTCAATTATTTTTAATAAAAATTATAGTTACACTCCGTCAAAAGTTATTTCAAATAGTATAAAATTTTCAAAGAATTTTATCACTATTAACAAAGGAAGGTATCACAATATCGAAATTGAAGATGGAATAATAACTAATCAAGGAGTTATAGGAATCATTAATAATGTGTCTGATAGATTTGCAACTGGAATTTCAATTTTAAATTCACAAATTAAAATCAATGTAGTTCTGAAAAAGAGTGAACATTTTGGATCATTATATTGGAATGGTAAAAATCATCAAATAATGGAATTAGAGGATATTCCAAAAAGTGCCAATATAGCTATTGGTGATACAATAATTTCAGGTGGAATGTCTTCTATTTTTCCCAGAAATATTCCGATCGGAGTTATATGTAATTTTAAGTTACCTGAATCAACAAATTATTATGAAGTTTCTGTAAAACTATTTGAAGATTTTGGTTCATTACGAAATGTATATGTAGTTAAAAATGACTTTAAAGAGGAATTTAACGATTTAAAAAAAATGAATGAATAATATAAATCAACTACTTTTTTTTAGATTCATCATGTTATCATTATCTCAAGTAATGATATTTAATAATTTTTTAATTTTTGAAAATACAGTAAATATTTATTTAATTTTTGTTTTAGTATTCCCTCTAAATTTCAATAAGAGCCTTGCTTATATCATTACTTTTATTTTTGGTTTTGTCATAGATTTTTTTTCAAATTCTTTTGGAATAATTACATTTTCTCTGTTAATATCGATTTTAATTAAACCCTCAGTTATTAAATTCGCTTTTGGACACTTTGACGTAAATAAGGTTAGAAAAACATCTGAATATATAAGTGGAACAAGTTTATATCAACAGTTGAGTTACCTATTTTTAATGTTTTTTACTCATCAATTAATTTTAAATACAGTAGAAATTTTTTCATTACAAAATTTTGACATGATTTTAAACAAAACTTTGATTAGCTCCATTATTTCAATAATCTTTTCATATTTTTTATTATTAATTTTCTTTAGAAAAAATGCGTGATAAGCTTTTTCAAATAATAGTTATCGCTATATCAAGTCTATTAATAATTAGACTTTTTAATCTTCAAATTATTAATAATAACTCTTCTCAAATTTTAGAAAGAGCATCAATACAAAAAGTCTATGATTTTCCAGAAAGGGGCTATATATATGATAGAAATAAAAAACTAATTGTATATAACGAACCATATTATGACTTAATGATTATTCCAAAAGATATTGAAATTTCGGACAGCATGTCAATTTCTAAGGAACTTAATATAACTAGTAGAGATTTTCTAACCAGACTAAACAAAGCAAAAACATATTCGCCTGTAAAACCTTCTATATTAATATCTGGAATCACAAAAAATGAATATGCTAATATTCAAGAAAAACTTTGGAAATTTAGTGGTCTTTTTATTCAAAAAAAATCTAAAAGAAAATACAACTTTAAAACCGCTTCAAATCTTTTTGGTTACATAAGTGAGGTTAATACATATGAGATTGATAATAACCCATATTATAGAGCGGGTGAAATGATTGGAAGACAAGGTTTGGAAAAATCTTACGAAAATATTTTGAGAGGTAAAAAAGGTGTAAAATATTTTCAAAAAGATAAATTCAATAGAATTATCGGTAGGTATAACAATGGAAACTATGATAGCTTACTCATTCCAGCAAAAAATATCGAAGTTACTTTAGATATTGATCTTCAAGTTTATGGGGATTCATTAATGAAAAATAAATTTGGAAGTATTATTGCAATTGAGCCAAATTCAGGAGAAATTTTGGCTTTAGTTAATTCTCCTGGTTATGATCCAAGTTTATTGGTAGGAAGAGATAGATCTTATAATTATAATAACTTAAATTTAGATAGTATTGGTAAGCCTTTGTTTGAGAGAGGACTTCAGGGTCAATATCCACCCGGTTCAACTTTTAAAATAATTAATGCATTAATTGGATTACAAGAAAATGTAATTCAAGAAGAAACTTTATTTAGATGTAATGGCGGTCATTTTTATGCTAAAAATGCATTCATGAAATGTCATACTAATGAAGAAACATACACTGATTTAAATAATGCAATATATACTTCATGTAATACATATTTTGCAAAAACTTATAAAGAAATAATTGAAAACTATGAAACCTCTTCAATTGGATTAGATAAATGGAAAGATTACGTTACTTCATTTGGATTTGGAAACTTTTTGGGTTATGATCATCCAATAGGAAAAAGAGGATTTATTCCTAACTCAGATTATTACAATAGATGGTATAATAACTCGTGGAGAGCATCTACTACAATTTCGAATTCCATTGGACAGGGTGAAGTACTAACAACACCAATTCAATTAGCAAACTTTGCAGCTATTATCGCAAATAAAGGTTGGTACATACCCCCTCATTTTGTTAAAAATATTGACAATGATTCAATTGATAAAAATTATAAAAATATTAAGGAAACTTTAATTTCAGAAAAACACTTTGACCCAATCATAAAAGGAATGATTGATGTTGTAGAAAAAGGTACAGCTCAAAACTCTAAAATTAAAGGAATAACATTTGCCGGTAAAACTGGTACTGCTGAAAATTTTATAAAAATTAATGGCCAAAGAAAACAACTAACTGATCATTCAATTTTTATAGGCTTTGCACCAGCTGAAGATCCTAAGATTGCTATATGTGTTTTTATAGAAAATGGATATTGGGGAACAAGATGGGCAGCTCCAATATCTAGCCTTATTGCTGAAAAATATTTGAAAAGAAATGTTGAAAGAAAATGGCTTGAGAAATATATTTTAAATGGAAATTTAACAGAAGAATATATGAAACCATATTTATATGAAAATTTTACTATAAATGAATAGTTTGAGTATTAAAAAATTTGATTTTATTTCAATTATAATTGTAAGCTTATTAATTATAATTGGATTAGTTAATATTTACTCATCAACTTATTTTGACAATATGAGTTTTTTCTCATTTAAAACTCCTTTTGGAAAACAATTAATATTTACCTCAATTTCCTTAATAATTTTCTTATTTATTCTTGTTTCAGATGATAGATTTTTTTTCAGGTATTCAAGTATTATTTACATACTAGGTATTTTATTGTTGATTGCTGTACTAATTTTTGGTAATGAAATAAAAGGAGCAAAATCTTGGTTTTCATTAATGGGCTTTAGTCTCCAACCTTCCGAATTTATGAAGCCAATTACCGGCTTAGCTTTAGCAAAATATTTAAGTAATATACATTCTGATTTAAAAAGAAAAAGTATTCAATTATATAGTTTTTTAATTGTTTTAATACCAATTTTTCTTGTAATAATTCAACCAGATCCAGGAACTGCATTAATATATTTTAGCTTCTTTTTTGTTTTATATGTAATTGGTTTACCAAGTATATATATGAATATTTTTATAGGGCTTACTATTTTATTTATTACAACTGTATTGTTAGGAAAACAAAATATTTTATTTATTATATCAATATTACTTATTTCAATTGTACTCATATATATTTACAGAAAATTATCAATTAGAAAAATTTTATTCTTTGGAATATTATCATTAGTATTTATTTTATGTATTGATTTTGTTTTTAATGAAGTTTTTGAACAAAGGCACCGTGATAGATTTGATATTGTATTAGGTATTAAAGAGGATAATAAAGGAATAGGCTATAATACAAATCAGTCACAACTTGCATTCAAATCTGGAGGATTTTTTGGAGAAGGTTTTTTAAAAGGAACTCAGACAAAAGGTGATTTTGTTCCCGAACAGCACAGTGATTATATTTTTGCAACTGTTGGTGAAGAGTGGGGCTTTTTTGGTTCAATATTTACAATAATTTTATTTACAATTCTAATTTTAAGGATGATTAATAGAGCTAATACTAATAGGAATTTATTTAACAAAATATTTATATACAGTGTAGCTTCTATCTTTTTTTTCCAATTTACTATAAATATTAGTATGGTGATTGGTATTTTTCCAACTGTAGGTATTCCTTTACCGTTTATAAGTTATGGAGGTTCAAGTTTATTAGCTTCAATAATTTTATTTGGAGGATATATAAAACTAGATTCCGTTAAAAAAGAAAAATGGTAGTTCTATTTAACTATTTCTGAATAATAATTTGAGATGTAGATAAAACTTGTAACTAAAATCATTAGAAAAAAACCAGGAATTAATGCTAAATATGCATTACCCAAAAGAATATACTGATAATTTTCTTTAATCATATATCCCCAACTAGGCATAGGAGGTTGAGTTCCAATTCCTAAAAAACTTAAGCCACTTTCTAACAGGATACTTGACGCAAAATTAGTAGCAGAAATTATCAAAATTGGACCGATAATATTAGGAAGAATATGATTTAAAACTATTCTAAAATCACTAATTCCTAAAACTTTTACTGCTGTTATATAGTCTTTTTCTTTTTCTGATTTAATCTTACCACGGACTAATCTAGCAACTTCAACCCATATTGAACATCCAATTGCTATATAAATTTGCCAAAATCCTTTCCCAATAGCGAGCGAAATTGCGATAACTAATAATAAAGTTGGTATTGACCAAAAAACATTAATTAACCAAACAACAAATGAATCAATCTTACCTCCAAAATAGCCACCTAAAACACCAAAAAATAATCCAATAATTGTTGAAATTATTACAGCCATTAATCCAATAGATAATGAAACTCTGGTTCCTAATAAAACTCGACTAAAAACATCTCTTCCATAAATATCTGTACCAAAAAGAAATTTTTTGGAATAAACATACTTTGACTTAATTATTTCAAAATTATTTTCATTAAATCTATCAAAATCAAAGTTTCTTATAATTTTATTATTATCATCAGAATATATATTAACAAATAATTGTTTGCCCTTACTTGATATTGAATTAATAGCATATTCATCATATTTTTTTTCAGAACCAAAAAATAAATCTGAAAATTTATCTTGATTTAAATTTGTAGGAACTTTTAATATTTTAACTTCAAATCCTGGTTTTTTGGACTGAATGTTCAAGTTCATTGAGTTTGCATTCTTGGTTTTGTCTGGAATAATAAAAAAAACAAAAATTGAAACTATAAAACAAAGGAAAATGTAGAGGTAAGATAATTTTAAGGGAATATTATTTACCAAAGCATCAAAATTTATTATTCTTTAATTGCTAAAATCATTTCAGAGCTCGATTTATTAGAAAAAATTTGTTCTAAAATATTAACACCTTCGCTAATAAAAATATCTTTCTTTAAATTTTTATGCCAACGGTTTCTATTACTAAGTAGTTCTTTATTTGATAAAATGAATTCTTTTTCAGATTTAAGTAATTTAAAATTAAGATCATTGGAGTACTCGGAAAGACTTTCGAAAAGTTTATTTCTTTCCTTATTATTTTCAATATAGTTTTTATAAGAGGAAAAATTTAAGGGAATTAACTTATTGTCTCTTTGTTCTTTAATCCAATCAGCTCTTTTACTGATTAACTGTAAATAATTATTTGAATTAATTCTATTCTGAGCATTATTAGTAATTAAACTAAAATTTTTAAAACCATTCCATGCAGTAAAATAAGCTGCATCAATTTTATCCCATTTTAATGGATTTTTTTCATCTCTTTCACCATTAAAAATATGCATGTAACTATCAGGAATAACAACATCGCTTTTAACACCTTCTAATTGTACTGATTCACCATTGATTCTGTAAAATTTGTCAGTAGTAATTTTTATAGCTCCCATATCAAAATCTGAATTTGAGATAAACTTATTTAGATCTATAATATTTTGTACTGTACCCTTTCCAAAAGATTTTTCGCTACCTATTATTACAGCTCTTTTGTAGTCTTGAAGAGCAGCAGCAAGAATTTCAGACGCAGAAGCTGACATTTCATTAATTAATACTACAAGAGGTCCATCCCAAACTATTTCAGGATTTCTATCATATAAAACTTGTTTTCTATTTCCAATCGATTTGACCTGAACAACTGGTCCTTTTTCAATAAATAAGCCGGTCATGTCAACTACAGTTTGTAAAGATCCACCTCCATTATTTCTTAAATCAAGAATTAGACCTTGCATGCCATTATTCTTTAACTTAATAATGTGATTTTTAACATCCTCAGCAGAATTTCTATTTTTATAATCTGAAAAGTCCACATAAAATTTAGGTAAACTTATATAACCATAATTGATGTTTTCTTTATTTATCAGAGTAGATTTTGCATAAACTTCTTCAAGTTCAACTACATCTCTCATTATTTTAACGTCTTTAATAGAACCGTCCATCTTTTTAACAGTGAGAGTTACATAAGATTTGGCAGGTCCTTTAATAAGCTTAATTGCGTCATCTAATTTTACACCCACAACATCAACAGGCTCTTCGTCTTCTTGTGAAACTTTTAAAATTATATCTCCAACATCAAGTAGTTTATCTTTCCATATTGGACCACCAATTATAATTTCTACAATCTTAATTGTTCCTTCTGTTTTAGTTAATCTTGCACCTATTCCATTAAATTTTCCAGAGATATTTACGTCAAATCTCTCTTTATCATCAGGCTGAAAATAAAATGTATGAGGATCGAGTTGATTTAAAAAAGAATTTATATATGATGAAAACCAATCATCTCTATCCATATCATTATAAAACTCAAAGAAATCTTCAGTATTTTTCTTTACAATAGCAAGAGATTCATTATATACACGATCATTAATAAAATTAAGTGAATCACCTAATTTGAGCAATGCAATATCAAGTGTGGAAAATTTAAGTTGTTTTCTCCATCTTTGTTTTACTTCGTTTTTATTTTTTGAATAGTCCTTATTTTCAAAATCAAGGTTTAAGTTTTCTTTAGACTTAAAATCAAATGGATTTTTTATAATTTCATCATAGTATTTTTGTACTTCATCAAATCTTGTTTTTATTGTCTCAAATACAAGATTAAAGAATGATAAATCATAGTTTTTAATTTGATCATCAAGCTTATATTTATACTTTTCAAATATTTTAATATCAGATTTTAAAAAAAATCTCTTCTGGGAATCTAGCTGATCAATAAAGGATATATATAATTTTTCAGAAAGATCATCATTAATCTCAATATTATTATAATGACCTTTTTCAACTACATATTTAACAATCTCAATTAATAATTTATCCTTATTGGGATCCGAAAATTTTTTATTGGAAAAGGTAAAACCAATAATTAGTAATGGAATTATTAAGAATAAATATTCAAATTTCTTGTTCATAATGACTTATAAAAGTAAATAATAATAATTATAATTATAGAATCAAATACATTTTAATATTATGTATTTTGATTTAATTACTTTTGTTCAAAAATTAGACCATATATGTCAAGAAAACCTTTAATACTAGTGACTAATGATGATGGTATTTCAGCTCCAGGTATAAGAGCTCTTATTTCTGTAATGAATGAAATTGGAAATGTCGTGGTAATTGCCCCAGATAGTCCTCAATCAGCTATGGGCCATGCAATTACTATAAATTCTACTCTTCATTGTCACAAAATTAAAATTGATGATGGACCACAAATAGAATATTCATGCTCAGGAACACCTGCTGACTGCGTAAAACTTGGTATAAATGAAATTCTTGATTCTAAACCCGACATATGTGTTTCAGGTGTAAATCATGGCTCAAACTCTTCAATAAACGTTATATATTCTGGAACCATGAGTGCAGCGATTGAAGCAACAATTGAAGGTGTACCAGCTATTGGATTTTCATTACTTGATTATAGATGGAAAGCAAATTTTAATCATATAAAAAATTATATTAAAGAAATTACATTAAAAGCTTTAGATAAAGGGATACCTAAAGGAATTGCTTTAAATGTAAACTTTCCCAATCTAATTGAAAGTGAAATAAAAGGAATTAAAATTTGTAGACAAGCCAAGGCATATTGGATTGAAAAGTTTGATAAAAGAACAAACCCACAGGGTAGAGAATATTATTGGTTAACTGGAGAATTTGTTAATGAGGATAAAAGTAAAGACACTGATGAACATGCTTTAAATTCAGGCTACATATCAATTGTTCCTGTCAAGCACGACTTAACAGACCATGATTCAATGAAGAGAATTAAAGACTGGGACTTATAGAATGAAATACTATATAATTGCTGGTGAACCTTCTGGTGATCTACATGGATCAAAATTAATAAAGGAAATTTTAAGTTTAGACGATGCAGCTAAAATTAGATTTTGGGGTGGCGATTTAATGAAAAATGCAGGTGGGGATATGGTAATGCATTATAGGGATTTAGCCTTCATGGGGTTTAGTGAAGTTATATTAAACATTTTAAAAATTTTTAAAAATTTTAGAATTTGTAAAAAAGATATTCTTGAGTTTAATCCTGACAAAATTATATTAATAGATTACCCTGGATTCAATTTAAGAATAAGTAAGTGGGCTAAAAAAAGAGGCTTTAAAAACTATTTTTATATAAGTCCACAGATTTGGGCTTGGAAAGAAAACAGAGCTAAGATACTTAGAAATTATGTGGATGAATTATATGTAGTTCTTCCATTTGAAAAAGATTATTTTTTGAACAAACATAAGATGAATGTAAATTTTTTTGGACACCCACTTATGGATGATTTTAAAAAAAATAAACCAAAAAAAATTCAATCAAAACAACCAATAATATCAATTTTACCAGGAAGTAGAAAACAAGAAATTTCAAAAATTCTTGGCAAGGTCCTAAAGGTGTGCAACTATTTTCCAGAATACAGGTTCATTATAGCTGGAGTAAATCATATTAATAAAGAAACTTATGAAAAAGCAGTATTAGATAGCAGTTCAAAGATTGAAGTAATTTATAATAGAACATATGATATTATTAGTTCATCTGAATTATCAATTGTTACAAGTGGAACTGCAACATTAGAAACAGCATTATTAAATACTCCTCAAATTGTATGCTATATAACAAGCCCTTTAAATATATTACTGGCTAAACTTTTTGTAAAAATCAAATTCATTTCACTTGTAAATCTTATTTGTAAAAAAGAAGTAATAAAAGAATTTATTCAGAGTCAGGTAAATGAAAATAATTTAGAAAAAGAAATAAATAATATCATAAAAG
This sequence comes from Flavobacteriaceae bacterium, assembly GCA_002702385.1. Lineage (GTDB taxonomy): Bacteria > Bacteroidota > Bacteroidia > Flavobacteriales > Flavobacteriaceae > Eutrophosalina. The sequence continues at coordinate 11,942 of NZZF01000031.1, forward strand.
GAAAAGATATTGAAATTCGAAAAAATTATAAGTTTCTAAGAAACCAGATCGGGTCAGATGGAGTTAGTAAAAGAGTTGCAAAACATATAATCAACAACTAACACACCACATTAATAATTTTATTAGGAACAAAAATTATTTTTTTTATACTTTTTCCATTGAGATTCTTTATAGTTAAATCGTGATTTGAAATAATTTTTTCTACTTCTGGTTTAGACAAATCGTTAGAAAGTAAAATCTGAAATTTTAATTTACCATTAAAAGAGACAGGATAATTTTTTTCTTTTTCTATTAATAAGTTGGGGTCATGTTCTGGGAAAACTTCATCAATGATAGAATTTTCATTTCCTAAAATAAACCACAATTCTTCAGCTAAATGTGGAGCAAATGGGGATAGCAATATTGACAAGGGTTTTAATACTTTAGATGAAGAACATTTTTTTTCAGTTAATTTATTAACAAGAATCATTAATGAACTCACACAAGTATTAAATGAAAAATTTTCGATATCGTGGTTAATCTTTTTGATTGTTTGATTTAATATTTTTAAAGACTCATTGTCGGGTTGAGAATCAACAACAATTAAATTGCTTTCATCGTAAAAGAGTTTCCATACTTTATTTAAAAAATTAAATACACCTGATATTCCATTTGTGTTCCATGGTTTTGCTTGCTCAATAGGACCTAAAAACATCTCGTATAATCTTAATGTATCAGCACCATAACTATCACATATATCATCAGGATTAACTACATTATATTTTGACTTTGACATTTTCTGAACCTCTCTCTCAACTTTAAAAACATCATTTTTCATTTTAAATTTTGATTTTGAATACTCAGGTTGCCAATTAATAAATTGTTTTAAATCAAGTTCATCATTTTGATTAATAAAATTAATATCTACATTAATTTTTTGAATCTTTTCATCATCAAGTGAGTCTGATGAAATAAAAACACCAGAATCTATATCTCTGTATATAAGAGCAGAATTACCTAATATCATTCCTTGATTAACAAGCTTTTTAGCATATACTTCAGTATTAACTAAGTTAATATCATACAAAAACATTTGCCAAAATCTAGAATATAATAAATGACCTGTTGCATGCTCACTTCCTCCAAGATATAAATCAACTTCTTTCCAATAATTAAGTGCGTCTTTAGAGGCAAAACTTTGATCATTATTAGGGTCCATATACCTGTTAAAATACCAAGAGCTACCTGCCCAACCTGGCATGGTATTTAATTCAATACGAAAAACTTTTTTTTCATCGATTTTTGATTTTGAAACTACCTTGTTTTTTTCAGTATCCCATCCCCAATTTTGAGCATTTCCTAATGGAGGATCTCCATTTTCAGTAGGAAGATAATTTATAACGTCAGGTAATTCTAATGGAAGAAATTTTAAATCAATTGGATGTGGAATATCATTCTTAAAATAAATAGGTATTGGCTCTCCCCAATATCTTTGTCTACTAAAAACAGCATCTCTAAGCTTGTAATTTATTGTTTTGCTTCCAGATGAAATCTCATTCAATTTTGAACAAGCCATATCAAAAGCAGAATTATAATCTAAATTATTTAAAAAGTCAGAGTTTGTAATTTGAACTCTTTCTTTTGATTCAAAAGCCTCATCGTCTATATTGACATCTTTAAAAATATTTACTATTTCAATATTAAAATGTTTTGCAAATGCATAATCCCTTGCATCTCCACATGGAACAGCCATAACTGCACCTGTTCCATATGTTGAAATTACATAATCAGAAATCCATATTGGAAGCAATTTTTTTGTGAAAGGATGAATTACATATGAACCAGTAAATACACCTGAAATCGATTTGACATCTGAAATCCTATCTCTTTCACTTTTTTTGCTCGATAAATTAATATAATCTTCAACTTCTTTTTTATTTTCTTTAGTAGTTAATTCTCTTACTAATTCATTTTCTGGAGCTAAAGTTAAAAATGTTGCTCCGAAAATTGTATCAGGTCTTGTTGAGAAAACTGAAATAGATTTGGAACTTGAATCAACCTTAAATTTAATCATTGCTCCCTTGGATTTTCCAATCCAATTCCTTTGCATATCTTTTAAAGGTTCTGGCCAATCAATTTTATCTAATCCTTGTAAAAGTCTTTCAGCATAACTTGAAATTCTAATACTCCATTGCTTCATTTTTTTTCTAACAACTTCATACCCTCCTCGTTGTGATAATCCATCTATAACCTCATCATTTGCCAATACAGTTCCTAATTTTGGACACCAATTAACAAATGCTTCAGATATATAAGCTATTCTAAATTCTTGAAGAATTTCTTCTTTTTGATGATTATTAAATTTTAACCACTCATCCGCTGAAAAATGAATAGATGTATTATTTATCTCTTCTGTTCCTGTTTTCTCAAAATGATTAATAAGGTCTTTAATTGGTCTTGCCTTTTGGGAATTAGAATCATACCAACTCTCAAACAATAATAAAAACATCCACTGAGTCCACTTATAATAACTTTTATCAGAGGTTCTTATCTCTCTAGACCAATCAAAAGAGAATCCCATTCTATCAAGTTGCTCTCGGTACCTTCTAATATTTTCATCGGTTGTTTTTTGTGGATGTTGTCCTGTCTGTATTGCATATTGTTCCGCTGGTAATCCAAATGAATCATAACCTTGTGGATGCAATACATTAAAACCTTTATGTCTTTTATATCTTGAATAAATGTCACTAGCTATATAACCTAAAGGGTGACCAACATGTAATCCAGCTCCTGAAGGATATGGGAACATATCCAAGACGTAAAATTTTTTCTTTTTTGAAATATTAGAAACATGAAAAGTATTATTTTGTTTCCAATAGTTTTGCCACTTCTCTTCTATTTTCCTAAAGTTGTATGTCATTTTGAGAATAAAGCAAAAATAAGGTTATTGTTTTAATGCAAAAAAATTAAAAGAATTGAATTAACTAAAAAGCTTTATTATTTTTATACCAATATATATATTTTGTCATCAAATTATTCAAATAAAATTTTTTCAAATTATTTTCTTGTTATTATAAGTATATCAATAGTTCTATTTTTAATTTCTTCATTTACTTTAATTGCATTAAATTCTGAAAAAATTATAAATGATTTTAAAGAAAATATCCCTGTTGTAGTATTTATTAAAGATCAAAGCAATAAAATTGAACTTTCAAAATTTGAAAAAAATCTTGAAATAAATAACACCATAAAAAAGTTTGATTTTGTTTCTAAAAAAGATGCAGCAAATAAACTTTCTGAAGAAATAGGAGAAGACTTTATTGACTATTTAGGATATAATCCTCTTTATGATTCATATGATATATTTTTTACATCTGATAATGTTAATAATTTATTTATTGATCAATTAGTTGAAGAATTCAAAAATGAAAGTTTTGTTGAAGAGGTTACTTATGATGCTCCATTAATTGATTTAATAAATAAGAATATTTTAATATTAAAACAATGGTCATTAATTATTGGTTCTATTTTTTTGTTCATATCAATTATTTTGATGAATAATACAATTAGGCTATCTGTCTATTCAAATAGGTTGAATATCAAAACTATGCAGCTTGTTGGAGCTACTAAATTTTTTATAAAAAAACCATTTATAATTACTCATATAAAGCTTGGTGTCTTGAGTAGCATAATATCTTCACTATTACTAGTTGCAATTTTATACTACCTAAATATTAATTTTTTTGAAATTGATTTTGAAAAAATAAAAGAATCGATTTTTATAACATTAATATTTTCTTTAGGTATTAGTATAATTATATCATATTTTTCAACTTCAATTATAACTGGCAGATATATTAATTCAAATATTGAAAAACTATACTGATGAAAAACAACAAGTTCGCATTTGGAAAAAGAAATTATAGGTTTATGATAATTGGAATTATCTTCATCGCTCTAGGCTTCATTCTAATGTCTGGTGGTGGAAGTGATGATCCTAATGTGTTTAATGAAGAGATATATAGTTTTCGAAGAATAAGGATTGCTCCATTGCTTGTAATTACTGGTTTTGCAATTGAAATTTATGCTATTCTTACAAAGCCTGAATAGATATGGATATATTAAAATCTTTATTACTTGGTATAATACAAGGTTTAACTGAATTTTTGCCAGTATCCTCAAGTGGTCATCTTGAAATTTTCAAAGTTTTTTTAGATTTTTCATATGATTCAACCAATAGTTTATTTTTTACGCTCATTGTGCATCTTGCAACTGCTATAAGCGCTATCATTTATTTTTGGAAAGATATTAAAGAAATAATTGTGAGTTTAATCAATTTTAAAAAGGATGAAAATACTTTTTTCGCATTCTATATTTTAGTTTCTATGATACCCGCAGGATTAGCTGGCTATTTTTTTGAAAGTGAGATTAATTATTTATTTAATGGGAATTTAATGCTGGTAGGTTTTATGCTCATTTTAACTTCTCTTATACTTTATCTGTCTGATAGGTTTAATAATTCTTCTAAAAGATTAAATTTAAAATCATCATTAATTATTGGTGTTGCTCAGGCTTTAGCCATCTTACCTGGAATTTCGAGAAGTGGAGCAACTATAGGAACTTCAATTTTTTTAGGATTAAATAGGGATTTAGCTGCTAAATTTTCTTTTTTGATGGTTGTTCCAATAATTTTTGGATCGTCTCTAAAAATTATATTGGATAATGAAATTGAATTCAATAACAACAATATTTCAAATTATTTAGTTGGATTTAGCTCAGCCTTAATTTCTGGATACTATGCATGTAAATGGATGATAATTTTTGTAAAAAGAAGTAAATTAATTTACTTTTCAATTTACTGTTTATTAATAGGTGTATTATCTATTATATATTCAATTTTAAATGGATAATATTTGTGAAAAAATTACTGAAGAAGGGTTAGTTATTCCAATTTATAAGCCAACAAATTGGACCTCTTTTGATATTGTAAAATATGTTAGAGGGGTATTTAAGAAGCATACCCAATTTAAAAAAATAAAAGTTGGTCATGCCGGAACATTAGATCCACTGGCTACTGGACTATTAATAGTTTGTGTTGGGAAAAAAACCAAAGAAATATACAAATATCAGGATCAAAAAAAAACTTACATAGCAACGTTCAAACTTGGGGCTACTACTCCATCTTATGACCTTGAAACTAATATAAATGAAACATTTTCAACGTCACATATAAACATTGATTTGATAAAAGAAACTATTAAGGACTTTTTGGGTGATTCAGAACAAATCCCTCCTGCTTTTTCTGCACTGAAAATTGGAGGAAAAAGATCTTATGATCTAGCTAGATCAGGAAAAAAAATATCCTTAGAATCTAGAAAAATAAATATTTCAAAATTTGAGATCTTAGATTTCAAAAATGATGAAGTTGATTGTAAAATAGAATGTTCAAAAGGCACCTATATCAGATCAATTGCATATGATCTTGGAAAAAAACTTAGAAGTGGTGCATATTTGAAATATTTAGAAAGGTATTCTATTGGAAATATCTCTTTAAAAGATGCTATTCAAGTGGACAAAATTTCTAAAAAATTTAATTTAGAGTAAATCCAAAAAATTAGATCTACTAATTACTTCCCCACCTAAACTTTTTAAATGTTCAGACGGTACTTGGCAATCAATAAATCTATAATTATTTTTTCTTAGTTCCTTGGTTAAATAGTAAAGAGCTATTTTACTTGCGTTAGAAGATTTTGAGAACATACTTTCTCCACAAAAAATATCATCTAGGTCTAGACCATATAAACCTCCAACTATATCATCGTCCTCCCATATCTCTACAGAGATCGCTTTTCCCATTTTATGTAAATCAATAAATGACTTTATTAAACCTTCAGTTATCCAAGTTCCTTTTTGATTAATACGTTTGATATTTGCGCAAGAATTAATCACTAATTCAAAATCTTTATTGAAAGTAACTTTATAATTACTTTTCTTTAAAAAAGCCTTAAAACTTTTTGAAACTTTAAATTTGTCTGTGTATAATATCATTCTAGGATCAGGACTCCACCACATCAAATTTTGATCAGATTCAAACCAAGGAAAAATACCTAACTTGTAGGCTTCTAATATCCTTAAAGGATTTAAATCTCCACCATAGGCTACTATACCGTTTTTATCAGCATTACTGGGATGAGGAAAAATATAATCTTCTCCTAGTTGAAACATAATTTTTTAAAATGGAAGATCATCGGGTTCACTTGATGCATTATCAGAGATATTCAAGTCTTCCTTTGTTGGTAATGGTGGTAACTGAGATTCAAATTCATCTTCAACTTTTTCAATACGCCAACCTTGAATAGAATTAAAATATTTTACCTCACCTTTATCATTAGTCCATTCTCTTCCCCTAAGATTAATATCTATTTTTACAAAGTCTCCAATGTTATATGCATCTAAAAGATCTGTTCGATCCTGAATAAATTCTACTAGAATATTTTGAGGATATTGTTCTTGAGTTGTTAATACTATTTCTCTTTTTCTGAAACCATTTGATCCATATTCTTTTGTTTCATTAATTAATTTTACTTTTCCTGAAATATTCATAATTATATATTGTTTTTTATTTTGTTTGATAAATCTTCAAAATCTTGTTTTTTTAAGTCTAAGGAATTTGAAAAGTTCATGTCATTCATTGAATTAATTGGAATAAGATGAATATGAACATGTGGAACTTCTAAACCAACCACAGCCATACCAATTCTTTCACAATCAACAGTTTTTTCAATTCCTAAAGCAACTTTTCGGGAAAACTTCATTAACAAATCATATTCATCAGAGCTTAAATCAAAGATATAGTCTATTTGTTTTTTTAAAACACAAAGAGTATGTCCATATGCATTTGGATTTATATCCAAAAAAGCTAAGCAATTATCATCCTCATGAACCTTGTAGCTTGGAATTTCACCATTGATTATTTTAGAAAAGATAGTTTCCAATGAATATTACCTTGATATTGAAAGTATTTCAAATTGTATTTTACCATTAGGAACTGAAATTTCGGCAATTTCACCCTTTGATTTTCCTAAAAGGCCTTTTCCTATAGGGGAATTAACAGATATTTTACCTTCTCTTAAGTTTGCCTCACTTTCTGCAACTAACTGGTATTCCATTTCCATATTATTTGCAGTATTTTTTATTTTTACCTTGGATAAAACTAAAACCTTTGAGCTATCTAACTGAGATTCATCAATTAACCTAGCGTTAGCTAAAGTTTCTTCCATTTTTGAAATTTTAAGCTCCAATAAACCTTGAGCTTCTTTAGCCGCATCGTATTCAGCATTTTCACTCAAATCACCTTTATCTCTAGCTTCAGCAATAGCTTTAGAAGCTAAAGGTCTTTCAACATCTTTAAGTTGATTTAGTTCAGCTTTTAGCTTTTGTAATCCTTCTTTTGTATAATACGAAAAACTCATTTTTATTAAAAAAAAAACCCTACATGAGGGATTAATCAAATATATGTAAATTTCCTTAAATTATACATTTTGATTAATTTTCAAACATGGTAAATACTATTAGATTAATTGTTCTATCCTTAATAATATTCTCATGTGAAAAAAGTAATGATAATGACAATCCATTTATACCTGATGTAAGATTTGAAAAAATCATAAATATAAATCTACCTACTTATAATGATTTAAAATATAATGGTGGCTCTTACTATATCAATGGTCTGGGAGTTAAAGGGGTAATTCTTTTTAATCTTAATGATAATATTATTGCTTGGGAAGCCAGTTGCCCTAATGAAAAACCCTCAGATTGTAGTACAATGGAGATTAAAGGACTTCAAGCAGAATGTAAATGCAACTCTAATCTTTATAGCTTAGCAAATGGACAACCATTAAAAATAAATACAAATAATTCTTTTCCTATGGTAGCTTATTTTACTGAGAAAAGCGGAAACTCATTAAGAATTTATAATTAACTCAATAAAATCATTTTTAGTAAATCAACAATTTTAAAATTTATTGGGATATTTTAGTAATCCTTGTATATTTGCACACGCTTTAAGAATATGAATGCAATAGTAGAAATTTCAGGAAAACAATTTAAGGTTGAAAAAGACTCAAAATTGTTTGTACATAGAGTGCAAGGTAAAGAAGGTGAAAAAATCACTTTTGATAATGTTCTAATGCTTGACAATGGATCTAAGATCACAGTCGGTAGTCCTAATGTTAAAGGAGCCTCAGTTCAAGCTAAAATTTTAAAACACTTAAAGGACGATAAGGTTATTGTATTTAAAAAGAAAAGAAGAAAAGGATACAGAGTAAAAAATGGACATAGACAAGCTCTTACTGAGATCCTAATAGAAAAGGTTAATGAAAAAACTACAGCAAAAAAAACTGAAACCAAGGAAGTTAAAAAAGCTGAAGTAAAAAAACCTGCTGTAAAGAAAGCACCGGCTAAAAAAACAGCTACTGCTACTAAAAAAACAGCTAAATCATCTAAAAAATAAAACAAAATGGCTCATAAAAAAGGTGTAGGTAGTTCTAAAAACGGAAGAGAATCAGAATCGAAACGACTTGGAGTTAAAATCTTTGGAGGTCAATCTGCAATTGCCGGTAATATTATTGTTAGACAAAGAGGAACAAAACACAAACCTGGCGATAATGTATATCTTGGAAAAGATCACACTCTTCATGCTAAGGTTGATGGGATAGTTAAATTCACAAAAAAGAAGGATAACAAATCTTACGTTTCAATAGAACCAAATTCCTAATTTTTCAAAACATCCTATCTTTAGGGGATTAATGCCTCTTTACCATTCATATACTGATAAAAACTTTACCCATTTAATATGGGAAATTACTGAAGATGAAAAATTCTTTTTATCTAAGCTTTCACTCACTAATAATGAACTAAATATACTTAACACTAAAAAAACTAGTGTAAAAAAAAATGAGTTTTTATCTGTAAGATATTTGTTAAGATTACTCAAAATCAATCCTGATGATCTTAGTTATTCGAAAGATGGAGCTCCACAATTAAAAACAGGAACTAATATTTCTATTAGCCATTGTGCGGGTTATTCAACCATACTAATTTCAGAAAAAAAATGTGGTATTGATATTGAAACATACAGAAATAATATTTTAAATATCAAAGATAAATTCATAAATGATAAAGATGTTAAACAAATTGATTCTTCATCAGTAAATGATTTGATTTTGATTTGGTGTCTAAAAGAATCTGTATACAAAGCTGAAAAAACTACTGGTTTAAATTTTAAAAACGAAATGTTTGTTGAATCAATTAATAAAGAAGAAAAAAATGCTAAAACATTGGTTCAAAAATTCAACTACAATAAATTATACACATGCAATTTATTATTGGATCCAAACTATATTTGCACAATAGTCTTTTCAAATGATTGATTTTTTAAAAGAACTTTTTAACCAATATTCTCAAAGTGATACACTTGATATATACTTTGAAGTGATTGCCGTAATTTTTGGCTTTCTTAGTGTTTGGTACTCAAAAAACAATAACATATTAGTTTTTCCAACAGGTATGATCAGTACTTCAATTTTTGTTTATTTATTATTTAAGTGGTCACTACTAGGTGATATGATGATTAATGCTTATTATTTTATCATGAGTATCTATGGTTGGTTTTATTGGTCGAGAGGAAATAATGAAAAACCATCGCCTATTTCAGTTGTAAATAAATATGATAAAAAAATTATTGCCATACTTCTTTTATCATCATCGATTTTTGTTTCTCTTGTTTATACTTTATTTGAAAAGTGGGATTCTTTTGTATCATATGTAGATGTATTAACCACTGCTGTATTCTTTGCTGCAATGTGGTTAATGGCAAAAAGAAAAGTTCAAAGTTGGAATTTTTGGATTTTTGCAAATATCATATCAATTCCTCTATATGCGCATAAAGGTCTTGCATTTACTAGCTTACAATATTTTATATTTACACTAATAGCCATTGCAGGTTACTACAAATGGAAAAATATTTACAACAAACAAAATCTAACTGTATAAAGGTTGTTCTATTTGGACCTGAATCTACTGGAAAATCTACATTGGCCAAAGAATTAGCTAGTCATTTCGAAACAGATTTTGTTGAAGAATATGCTAGAGAATATCTTCAAAAAAAATATGAATTAAATAATTCTATTTGTCAAATTGATGATATGCTACCTATTGCAAAAGGACAAATGAATTTGGAAAATAAAGCTTCAATAAAAAATTCTATTATTTTCTGTGATACAGACTTGTTAACAACAAAGGTCTACTCAGACATATATTTTAACCATTGTGATCCTCTTTTAAAAAAATACGCTTTATTAAACCACTATGATTTGTACTTATTAATGAATATTGATGTACCATGGGTCAAAGATGATTTGAGAGATAAACCAAATGAAAGAAAAGAAATGTTTGACTCTTTCATGAAAGCTTTAATTGAAAATGATAAAAAATTTGAATTAATCAGTGGAAATTTTGATGAAAGAAAACAAAAAGCTATTACATCAATAGAAAATTTACTTAATTTTACTGAAATATAGGGGTGCTACGGCTGAGATTATACCCATTGAACCTGGTAAAGTAATTTTTACAAGGAATAAATGAAACTCACTTTAGAATCCCGTTAATTTAATTTACTTATGAAAAAATTAATTTTAACGGTATTTTTATTTTCAAACCTGATAATATCTCAGGAGAAAGTCACTGATACCATTCAATCATTAGAACAAAACTTAGATGAAGTAATTGTGGAGGCAATTCGAATAGATAGATCCTCACCTTTTAGCTTTTCTAACGTTGATAAAAAAGATCTTGAATTAAAAAATCTAGGTCAGGATCTACCAATTTTATTAAACTTTTCTCCATCTGTTGTAACAACATCTGATGCAGGAGCTGGAATTGGTTATACAGGAATAAGAATTCGTGGTGTAAGTCCTCAATCAACAAACATAACTATCAACGGTATTCCTTACAATGATCCTGAATCATTAGGGACTTTTTGGGTTAATTTACCTGATTTTACATCATCAGTTGAAAGTTTACAAATTCAAAGAGGAATTGGAACATCAACAAATGGATCAGGAGCTTTTGGTGCGAGTATTAATATATTAACAGATAAAATTTCTCAATTTGCATATACTGAAATTGCTAATTCATTTGGTAGTTATAACACTTTGAAGCATACTGTTAAACTAAGTACAGGTATAATCAATGATCATTTTGAAATATCTGGAAGATTATCAAAAATTGATTCAGATGGGTATATTGATAGAGCTTATTCTGATTTAAAATCCTACTTTATTCAGGCAAATTATTTTGATGAAAATACTCTAATAAAAGCAATAACATTTGGAGGACATGAAAAGACATATCAATCTTGGTATGGAATAACAAAAGAACAAATGATTGAAAACCGAAGGCAAAATCCATATACATATGAAAATGAAATAGACAACTACAAACAAGATCATTTTCAATTGCACTGGAGTGAACAAATAAACAATACACTTTCAACCAATATTAGTTTAAACTACACTGATGGAAGAGGTTATTTTGAGCAGTACAGAGATGATGATTCTGTTGAAACTTATTCTGGAATTGTAAAATCAGATTTGGATCAAAATGGTAATGAAACAGGGACTACTGACCTTATTAGAAGAAGGTGGTTAGACAATGATTTTTATGTACTCAATGCATCTTTAAATTATAATTATGAGAATTTAAACTTGATATTAAGTGGATCATACAGTAATTATATTGGAGATCATTTTGGTGAAGTTATATGGGCTAGAAATTTTGATGAAAACTATTCTATAAGAGACAGATATTATAAAGGGAATGGTAAAAAAAATGATTTAAGTTTTTTTACAAAAGTGTCGTATAAATTAAAAGATATTTTAATTTTCGGGGATTTACAGCTTAGGAAAATTAATTATAAAACCTCGGGAATGACATCTGATTTAATTAATTTAAAACTTGATAAAAAATATAATTTTTTTAATCCTAAGGTTGGAATTACTCACAATTTAAATTCAAATTCACTTATATATCTTTCATACTCAAGAGCAAACCGTGAACCAAGTAGAAGTGATTACGAAAACAACCCTGATATTAAACCTGAAAAATTAAATGATTTAGAATTTGGGTACAGACTTAGCTCTAATAAATTGGAGGTTAATTTAAATGCATATTATATGCTATACAACGAACAACTTGTTTTAACAGGTGCAATTGATGATGTTGGAGCTCCAATTAGGACAAATAGCGGAAGTAGTTACAGATTTGGAATTGAATCTGAAATAAACTTAGAATTGTCAAAAAAACTTGATATTTCTTCTAATTTAACTTTAAGTTCAAATAAGAATAAAGAAGTAATTTCTAATTATAATGGTGCTCTAACTAATTTCGGTAAAACCAATTTGTCATACTCACCAAACTTTATTACAAATAATACCATAAATTATAAGTTTACAGATAAGTTTAGCTTAAGTATGCTTTCTAAATATGTAGGAAAACAATTTATGGGTAATACAGATGCTAAAAATTCAATTCTTGAAAGTTATTTTGTAAATGATTTAAATTTTAATTTAAAAATTACTCCAAAACGTATTTTTAATGAAATTATAGTGAGTGGATTGATTAATAACATTCTTGACAAGGAATATGTATCCAACGGATACTATTATACCTACGATGATACTTGGAGCAATCCAGGAGAGACAATAACTTTAGATGGGGCCGGTTATTATCCTCAAGCTACAAGGAACTTTTTGGTTGGTCTTTTGTTAAAATTTTAATCTATAAAAATATTTATATTAAATTTGCACTGTGAAAAACCTANTAGGCTTATTCTTTAGCTTTTTAATACTCTTTCCTAGNTTATTAAGCCTNGAGCATTTTGNTTCTCACGATCATCCAACTTTCGATGATAGCGGTATTCATTTCCATCAACCAGAGTTAGATTGCCTTACATGTGATTATATTGCTAATAATTTCACTGATTACTCGGCTGATGAGAATCTTAATATTTTTATCGAATACCAAAAAACAGATATATTAAATTCATATAATATTTCTGTTGGAGCTCAATTCATTTCTTTCAAAAAAAATAGAGCCCCACCCCACTTTATTTAATTTTTCGATTAAATAAAAAACTTTACAAATAATAATTTAAATAACTAAAATGAAAAAACTTTTTATGAGTGCTATTTTGGCATTCTTAATATTACATAGTAATAATAATTATTCGCAAACTGCGAATGATACGATACCGACTCTAGATTTAGATGAAGTAGTTGTATCAACACCTTTTAAAGAAACCGTTAAAAACAACGTAATTAAGGTTTCTAAACTTAGATTGAGTGATCTAAGTATGATTAATGCTCAAAATTTTAGATTTTCATTACTAAAAGTTCCAGGATTATCTGTAGTATCGACAGGTCCTTACATTTCTAAACCTTCTATTAGAGGAATGTATGGAAACCGTGTTGTTACTTATGCTAATAATATGAGACTAGAAAATCAGCAATGGGGAGATGATCATGGATTGGAAATTGATGCATTTGGAACTGAATCCATTGAAGTCATTAAGGGGCCTCTTTCTGTACTTTATGGAAGTGATGCTATCGGTGGTGTCATATATATATCTCCTGACAGCTATATTAATGATGGATTTGAAGTAGAATTAGGCAGTTACTACAATTCAAACTACAGTGGATTTACTAATAATCTTGGGATCAAAGGTGGTTCTGGTAAATTCAGTTATATCGTTCAAGGTAGTCTAGTTGATAATGGAGATTTTGAAAATGCAGATGGTGTAGTTGAAGGAACTTTCTTTGAAAGCACAGACATTAAAGCTGGATTAGGTTTCAAATCAGATAAATTTATTTCAGATTTAAGATTTAACCATTCATCAATAAAAGTTGGTGTTCCTCATGGTGATGAACATGATGATCATGATGATCATGATGATGATGGAGATCACGATGATGACCACGATGATGATCATGACGATGATCATGATGATGATCACGACGATCACGATGAGCACGAAGATGAGGAATCATATCAAGATTTAACAAATACAATGATTTCTCTTAAAAATACTATTCTATTTGAAAGATCTCAGCTTGAAATAACTTTAGGCTACAGTGCTAATAATAGAAAAGAATTCGGACATCACGACGAAGAAGGTCACGATGATCATGACGATGATGGAGATCATGATGATGATCACGATGACGATCATGATGATGATCACGATGACGATGATCATGATGATCACGAAGGTGAAGCTCATATTGATATGGATCTTAGTACTACGACTGTAGATTTAAAATATGTTTTACCTCAAAATGAAAAATCAGAATTTGTTATAGGTACAAATTTAGTTTTTCAAGAAAATAAAAATTTAGGAGAAGAAGTCTTAGTTCCGGATGCAACAAAAAATGATTTTGGTCTTTATGGTTTAACTCATATACATGGTGAAAAATGGGATGTTATGATCGGATTAAGAGCAGACTTTAGAAGTATTGAGGCAAGAGGTTTCGATAAAAATTATAGTTCTTTGAACAGTACCTTAGGTTTTAAAAGAGATTTAGGTAATGGTATTATGAGAATTAATTTTTCTAGAGGATTTAGAGCTCCTAATCTTAGTGAATTATTTTCTGAAGGAATTCACCATGCAACAGGCAGATATGAATTGGGTGATAGGGATCTTTCTACAGAAAAAAATCTACAAGCTGATTTCTCAATTTCGACCTTTTCTGAAACTTCTGAATTTGGATTTGATTTGTTTTACAACAACATTAAAGATTACATATACGTAAATCCAACAAACGATTACGTAGATGACTTTCAAGTTTATAAGTATATACAAAAAGATGCAAGTTTATTTGGAGGTGAAATATACTTTAATAAAGAAACCGCTGTAGATTGGCTTTCAAGTGAAACATCTCTTGAATTTGTTAGTGGAGAAACCTCAGATAGAGAAAATTTACCACTTTTATCTCCAGTAACAATAAATCAATCTTTCGTTTTTGATTTTGATAATAACTCTTTTGAAATTAGTGCATTAGCAAAAGGGAAAAAACAGAACGTGGGTCAATTTGAAACTCAAACTGATTCTTATTTTCTTGTTAATATTTCAGGATCACATGATCTTAACTTCTTAGACAATCTTACTTTGGGTTGGTCAGTCGATAATTTATTTGATAAAGAATATGTTGATCACCTATCTAGATTGAAGAATATGGGTATTCATGAAATGGGAAGAAATATTTCAGTTGGATTGAACTATTCATTCTAACTAACGAAAGAACTATCCGGTGAATTTTTAAAATAGTTTTCTACCGGATAGTTCTTTTTTTTTTTTTAAGTTTGCTACTTTGTATAACAAAGTACCATGTAATATATATAGAATTATGAAAAAGTATTTATTTATTTTAAGCTTCATCCTATCTCTTGGTGTTAATTCACAATCTATTGATTATGAACTATACACATTAGATAACGGACTTGATGTTATTTTACACCAAGAAAACAGCTCTCCAGTTGTCACTGTATCCGTTATGTACCATGTTGGCGCAAAAGATGAGGTTGAAGGAAGAACTGGATTCGCACATTTTTTTGAACATCTTCTTTTTGAAGGAACAAAAAATATTGAAAGAGGAAAGTGGTTTGATATTGTTTCATCTAATGGTGGATCAAACAATGCAAATACTTCCCATGATAGAACTTATTATTATGAAACATTTCCATCAAATAGCTTAGAATTAGGGCTATGGATGGAAAGTGAAAGAATGCTTCATCCCATAATTAATCAAATTGGTGTTGATACTCAAAATGAAGTTGTAAAAGAAGAAAAAAGACAAAGAATAGATAATGCTCCATATGGTGCACTTATATATGGTACTGCTGTTGATCCATATTTGTACAAAAAACATCCTTATGGAAGATCTGTAATTGGAAGTATGGAAGATCTTGATGCAGCTACATTACAAGAATTTATAGATTTTAATGACCAATGGAATAACCCTAATAATGCTGTTTTAGTTGTTGCTGGTGACATTGAAATTGATAAAACTAAAAAATTAGTAGAGGCATATTTTGGTGACATACCAAATAATGGCGAAGTTCCTGTAAGAGAAACTATTATTGAAGATCCAATTACTGAAACGATCAAAATAACTGAATATGACAGTAATATTCAAATACCAGCTAAAGCATTTCTATATAGAACACCTGGAATGAATGATCGTGATTCATATGTTTTACAATATATTTCTGCTGTTCTAACTGGAGGAAAAAGTTCCAGAATGGTTAAAAGAATGGTTGATGATGAAAAACTAGCTTTACAGGTTATTGCATTCAATCAACCTCAACAAGATTATGGNAAATATTTAATGNTNNCNCTNCCNGTGGGAGANACNTCNNTNGAAAANNTAATGTACNACNATGGATGAAGANATAGAAAAAATAAAANNAGANNTNATTTCAGANAGAGAATATGAAAAGGTAAAAAATCAATTTGAAGTTCAATANATNCAAAGTAATACAAGNATTGANGGAATAGCNAATAGTCTTGCAAGAGCTCACATGTTGTATGGTGATATTANTATTGTNAATGATGAAGTAAATATATACAGAAGTATTACAAGAGANGAAATAAAAGAAGTTGCAAACAAATACCTNAATAAAAANCAAAGAATTGAGGTGGATTATCTAGCAAAAAAATAAAACTATGAAAAAAGTAAAATTATTATTAGTCTTAACTCTACTATTNACAATTAATATTAATAGTCAAGAGAGTGATTATGTTAAACCAATAGATAGAAGTATTCAACCNNAACAAGGTGAAACTCCAACTATCGATTTAAAGAAACCTACCATTTTTACTTTAAAAAATGGNCTNACTGTNATTGTNGTTGAAAANAAAAAACTACCAACTTTTAGTGTTAGAATTTCNATNGATAATCCNCCANTNNTTGAAGGNGATAAATCNGGATTAAATTCTCTNTCANGNTCNNTNTTTGGNGAGGGTTCNAAAAATGTTACNAAGGAAGTNTTTAATGANGAGGTAGATTATCTTGGTGCNACTATTTCNTTGGGNATGGGATTTGCTTANGCTAATGGTCTTTCCAANCATCAAGAAAAAATATTTGAANTNCTTTCTGATGCAGCACTAAATCCAAACTTTTTAGAAGAAGAATTAGATAAACAAAAAAATATTCTAATAACTGGTATAAAGNNTGATGAAAATAGTCCTGCAGCGATTGCTGANAGAGTNACNGGTATNTTAACATATTCAACTGATCATCCATATGGTGAATATTTAACNGAAGAAAGTATCAAAAATGTTACAGTAAAAGANATTGAAAATAATTANAAGAGAATGTTCANNCCNAATAACGCTTACATGGTTGTTTCTGGGGATGTTGATACCGANAAAATTAAAGAGTTAGTTAATGATAATTTTTCCAAATGGAAAGCATCTAAAAAAGATTTAGNTANTGAAATTGTAAGTCCTNANGATGTTTCTTCTACAGANATTAATATTATTGATATGCCTGATGCTGTACAATCTGAATTNAGAGTTCTNAATATTACNAANCTNAGAACNAATAGTGAAGATCANCACGCAGCACTTGTTACTAATTATATTCTTGGNGGAGCTTTTGGAAGTTATCTTAANATGAATTTNAGAGAAGAAAATGGATGGACCTATGGAGCTAGAAGTAGTATTGCTNGAAATAAATGGACAAGTGCNACATTTAGAGCCTCTACATCAGTAAGGAATGAAGTGACTGATAGTGCAGTAGTAGAAACTTTAGGAGAAATTAATAGAATTAGAGATGAATTTGTNAGTGATGAAATGCTTTNNANTGCAAAAGCAAAATANNTAGGNAATTTNATNATGTCAACTGAAGATAANTCATTACTTGCCGACTTTGCTGTGAATATTAAAACACAAGATTTACCTGANGATTTTTATGAAACATTTATNTCAAAAATCAATAGTGTTACAAAAGAGGATGTTAANAGAGTTGCTAANAAGTATTTAAAACCTGAAAACTTAAGAGTTATTGTAGTNGGTAAGGGTGCTGATATNGCAGATAAATTAGANAATATTACTTACAANAATAANTTGATTCCAGTAAAATATTTNAACAAGTATGGTGAAGAAATTGATAAACCTATTTTCAAAAAAGAAATCAGTTCAGATGTTACNGTTGCNTCTATATTAGAAAAATATATNTCTAAGGTAGGTGGNAAAGATAAGTTAAGTGNAATAAATACAATATCTATTGTTGCTAACGTNACAATTCCAGGTGCACCTTTTNCACCAAGAGCTGATATCAAGGAAAAAAGNCCAAATTTAAGTTCANTAGTTATGTCTGTTGANGGGATGGGTACANTAATGACTCAAAAATTTGATGGTGANGGTGGATACATGGAACAAATGGGACAAAAAATTCCTATGGANAANGATCAAATNGANAGTTCAAAAAGTAAAAAGGGACTGTTTGAAGAAATTTATATGGATGATTCTGAAATGGAAATANTAAGTCTAGGACCTGTTGATGGAAAAGATNCNTATAAGATAAAAGTTAAAGAAAATAACTTTAGATATTATGATGCTGAATCCGGACTAATGATNATGACAGAAGAAGTTACNCAACAAGGAGGTAATACAATNACATCNATAACTAAATATTCAGATTATAAAGAAGTTGATGGNATCATGTATGCNTTTAAAAGAGAAATTCAAGCNGGNCCTCAAAAAATTGATTTTGAAATTTTAACTGTNACATTTAACGANGAAATTTCAGATGAATTCTTTAAGTAACCTTCTCTTTTTGGTTNACNAAATAAACTCCAANTAAGATNACTAAAGAAGCAAANTATTGTTTTATGGTCAGTTCTTCTCCGTCAAGGACTGCCCATAAAATAGCTACTACAGGCATAGTNTAGGTTACGGCTGATGCAAAAAGAGGTGAAGCAATCTTTACAAATTTATTGAACAAAGTTTGAGCAATGGCACTACTAAAAACACCCAATATAAAGACATACAATATTGAGTAAAGTACTTCATTATTTGAAAAATTTAGACTTTCAAAGTCAGAAAACAAGAGAATAATTACAGCAGGAGGTAAAATACTTAAGAAAATTCCAGCAGTTACAGCTGCAGGTGGAATATCAGTTAAGTATGTTTTAATTAAATTAACCGATGTTCCATAGCCAATTGTAGTTAAAACAATAAAAATGGCAAAATAAATATTTGAATCAGTATTAAGACTACCCTCATAAAGAAGTAAAAATCCTCCTATCAATCCAATTACTAAACCTAAAACCTGTTTTCTGGTAAAAAATAAATTGAAAAAGAAAACACCAACAACTAATGTTGAAATTGGAGTAAGTGTAGTTAATATAGATGCTAAACCACTATCTATTTGAGTTTGTCCAAATCCAACAAGATAAACAGGGAAAAAAGTACCAACATATGCTGTGATAATTATCCACTTCCATTTTTCTCTCTTTATTTTCATTAATGACTTATATGAAAATATTATAATTACAAAAGTTGTAAAAATGATTCTTAAACTTCCAAGATGAACTGGTGATAATTCTGCTAATCCTTTTTTAATTAAAATAAAAGAGCTTCCCCAAATTACTGAAAGTACTATCAGTAGCAACCATTTTTTATTGTAATTATTCATTAGTCCATTCAAAAGAGTCTACCATTTTTCTGATATCATTGCGAATATAATTTATATAAGGATAAAGCGAATCATAATTTGGTTTGGTTTCAAAATACAAACTACCTGTTATAAAGTTATTACTCATGTCCGTTAAATAAAATTGGATATTTGCTGGGGAATCACCAATAAATGAGTAAAGTCTTGAGTAAATATTTTTATCCAAATCTATATATTCACTTTCAATTATTTGATTACTAAACTTTGAGTTTTCTAATACTTTTTGATCAAACATGTTTTTAAGTTCATCAATTGTACTCGAAAAGTTTATTTGATTTATAAAAATCTTTGAATTTAAATCTTTGTAATAAATTTCATAATTACAATTATTAAAATTATTGATCGATGATTTTGAATTAATTAATAGATTATAATTACAATCTAAATTTGAATTTTTATAGGTAGGCGTTTCTAGTTTAGGAGCAAAAAAAGCTTTCTGTTTTGGTAAAGTAGTGTTATTGTTACAAGAATAAATTAGTAATAGTATTAAAAATATTCTCATATAATATTAGACAAATTTCAATTCCTTGGATTAAAGCCAATTAAGCTAAATTTAGAAAGGCAAGTCGTCCGCTTGATTTTCCTGCTGCGGAGGATTTGGTGACTGCATAACATTATCACTATTTTCTGGTTGAGAATCACTTCTGTTATTTAGAAAATTNAACTCATTTACGTGAACTTCAGTTGAATATCTTTGTTGACCATCCTCAGCTTGCCATTTTCTTGTTTTAATCTTACCTTCTAAGTAGACTTTATCACCCTTTTTTAGGTATTTATTACATATTTCAGCTGCCTTGTTTCTGATAACAATATTGTGCCATTCAGTATTAGTAACCTTTTCACCTGTTTGTTTGTTTACATAATTTTCATTAGTTGCTAATGGAAATCTTCCGATACAACCACCATCTTCAAAATGGTGCATTTTAATATCATCCCCAAGATTGCCAATCAACATTACTTTATTTAAAGAACCGCTCATATATATCAAATATAATAAAGATAACTATTGAATATGTGAAATAAACTTAAATAATGGTTTAGGAAATGCGTAAGAGCCTAGATTACTGATTTTGATAAAATGTTTGTCCTCATAATCAGAATTAAATACCCAAAATTTTATATACAGATTTTGATGNGAAAGCTTGTGTTTAATTTCAANCTCTTTAATTAATTTTTCTTTATTGAAATATCCTACTTCACTAAAAGCATCATTCGAGTTTTTAAGATTAATGATTTTTGAGCTTTCTACAAGAGGAAATTCATAAAGGTTCTGCCAAATATCTTTTTGAGTTCTTTTAACAATTTTAACCTTTTTATTTATTGAAATTCCTATCATATAATTAAAAAATCTACTTTTACTAATAATCGGTTTTTTCTTAACTGGTAACTNATCAACTATATTATTTTGATAAGCATAGCAGTCAGCAGAAAAAATACAAATTTTACAATCGTACTTTTTTGGAGAACAAACAATAGAACCGTAATCCATCAAAGCTTGGTTAAAATCACCAGGTGTTGAGTTGATAATTAATTTTTGAGCAATTTTTTTAATTTCTTTTTTTATCAATGAGCTACTAATTGGGCTAGTTAAATTGAAAATCCTACTAAATAATCTTATTACATTACCGTCAATTACAACATTAAATTCATTATTGCATATAGAGCTAATAGCAGAAGCTGTATAATCTCCAATTCCAGGAAGCATAATTAATTCATCATACTTTTTTGGAAATTTTCCTGCATAAATATCTACTACAATTTTTGAGGTTTTATGCATGTTTTGAGCTCTGCTGTAGTACCCAAGTCCTTGCCATATATTCATTAATTTGTCAGACGAGGTGTTAGCCAAATCATTAACTCTAGGAAAAGCTTTTATAAATTTTTTATAATATGGTAATCCTTGCTTAATTTGTGTTTGTTGTAAAATTATTTCTGAAACCCAAATTATATAAGGATCATGACTTGATCTCCAAGGTAAATCTCTCTTATTGACATTATACCAATTAATTAGTTTTTCTGTAAAATTATTGACTGACAATACGATAAAGTTAAATTAAATTAAGAATGATATTAATAATTTTTTAGAATATAAATTTATATATTTGGCAACCTAATATTAAAACAAATCATAAAAGATGACTAAAGCAGAATTAGTAACTAAAATTTCAATAAATCTAGGTTTAGAAAAAAATGAAGTACTGGCAACCGTTGAAAATTTTATGGAAGAAGTTAAAAACTCGTTAAGTGAAGGCGAAAATGTTTACTTAAGAGGTTTTGGAAGTTTCATAGTTAAAAAAAGAGCTGAAAAAACTGGAAGAAATATTTTAAAAAATACTACAATCAGAATTCCTGCTCACTCAGTTCCTGCTTTTAAGCCTGCAAAGGTTTTTGTTGATGATGTTAAAAACAATAATTAAATAATTTTTATGCCAAGCGGAAAAAAGAGAAAAAGACATAAGGTTGCTACTCATAAGAGAAAAAAGAGAAGTAGAGCCAACAGACATAAGAAGAAATAGTTTCTTCAATTTTCATAAGTTCATTGACATAGAATCTTATTTTTAATAAGATTCACCGGAAAAAATAAAGTATAACTTAAAACAATTAATTGTGAATAAGGAAATAATTATTCGATCAATTAATTCAGCGGTTGATTTTGCTCTCCTGCATGATGGAAAACTTATTGAATTACATAAAGAAAAAGACAATAATAAGTTTAATGTTGGAGATATATTTATTGCCAATATAAAGAAAACAATTACGGGACTTAACGCAGCATTCGTAAATGTTGGTTATGAGAAAGATGCTTTCCTGCATTATCATGATTTAGGTCCTAGAGTAAAAACTCTACTTAGATACACTAAGCTTGTAAGAGAAGGTAAAATAAGTAACTTCTCGCTTGAAAAATTCAATTTTGAAAAAGAAATTGATAAAAAAGGTTCAATAGATGATGTGCTTTCTGCAAATCAAACATTGATTGTTCAAATCATAAAAGAACCTATTTCAACTAAAGGTCCTAGAATTAGCTCGGAATTATCATTTGCGGGTAGATTTGTGGTATTAGTTCCTTTTTCTAACAGAGTATCTGTTTCTCAAAAAATTAAGAGTAAAGAGGAAAGAAAAAGACTAAAAGCCTTGATTGAGGAGTTCAAACCTAAAGGTTTTGGTGTAATTGTTAGAACAGTAGCNCAGGGTAAAAAAATAGCTGAATTAAAGAAAGATTTACAAAATCTTAATAAACAGTGGGTAAATCTTTGTAAAAAAATCAAAGGAGCAAAAACACCATCTAGAATTCTTAACGAATTAAATAGATCTTCTTCAATTTTAAGAGATCTTTTTGATGATGANTTTACTGGTGTATATTCAAACAATAAAAGTCTATGTTACGAAGTAAAAGACTATATAGAACAAATTGCTCCAAAGAAGAAATCGATTGTAAAGTACTANAAATCTGANACTCCAATTTTTGAACANTTCAATATTGAACGTCAAATNAAAACTGCTTTTGGAAGAACTGTTTCNATGAGNAAAGGAGCTTATCTTATTATTGAACATACNGAGGCTTTACACGTAATTGATGTTAATAGTGGAAACAGATCCAACAAAAGCAATAATCAAGAAGAAACAGCGCTTGAAGTAAATTTAATTGCTGCTACTGAAATTGCTAGACAGTTAAGACTNAGNGANATGGGTGGAATCATAGTTGTTGATTTCATTGATATGGTTAATNCAGTAAANAGAAGAAAACTTTTNGATCANTTTAANACTGTTATGGAATCTGANAAAGCTAAACACAAAATTCTTCCTCCTAGTAAAATAGGTTTAATTCAAATGACTAGACAANGAGTGCGACCTGAAATGAATATCAGGACNAAAGAAGATAANCCTAATGGAATAGGNAAAATNGANGCACCNATAGTTATTTTAGATAAGATTCAGAATTCTTTAGAAAAAATCTTAAATAATCCTAATGTTACAAATAGCAAANTAAGGTTGCATGTTCANCCTTTNATTGCTGCTTACCTAACTAAAGGATTTATATCAATTCGTATGAAATGGTTATTTAACCATAGAAAGTGGATAAAAATAATTCCACGAGATTCATATACGTATTTGCATTACAGGTTTTTTAATGCTAAAGGAAAAATTAATAATTACTAAAAAAGCGGCTTATGCCGCTTTTTTTTTTAACTTATTTGAAATGAAAACGAAACTATCTTATGATGAACTAAAAATGAAAATGCAATACTATTGCTCTTATCAAGAAAGATGTCATTCAGAGGTTTTAAGAAAAATTAAAACATACTCTCCAAATTATGAGGAAAGTAATAGTATTATATCTGATTTAATCAAAGATGATTATTTGAACGAGACTAGATTTGCTAAAACATTCTCTAGAGGAAAATTTAATTTTAAAAATTGGGGGAAAAACAGAATTAAACTTGAATTAAAAAAAAGAAATATATCCGAAAAAAATATTGAGCTTGGATTAAAAGAAATTGATGATAAAGATTATGAAAAAAAATTTGAAGATTTATTTGAATTTATAAGTTCAAAACACAAGAACCTGGGAAAATTAAATAGAAAAAAAAAGGTTTTTGATTATCTTCAATATAGAGGATGGGAGAATGATAAAATATTTAAAAAAATAAACGAATTATGAAAAAAATATTACTAATAGTTCTACTGATTTCATCTTGTACAAAGAATGCTGATTTAGTAGTGACTAATGCTAATATATACACAGCTGATAATGAATTTAGCATTATGAAATCAATGGCTATTAAAGATGGAAAAATAGTTGAGGTCAGTAAAGAAAATTTAGATAAATTCTACAATACAGAAGAAATACTAAATGCTGAAGGAAAAACTATTTTACCTGGTTTAATTGATTCACATTGTCATTTTTATGGACTAGGTGAAGATCAACTGGTAGTTGATTTAAGGGAAACAAAATCATTTGAAGAAATTGTAGATAGACTAATCGCATATAATAAAAAAAATAAACCCTCAATTCTTAGAGGAAGAGGTTGGGATCAAAACGACTGGGAAATAAAAGATTTTCCAGATAATAAATTATTAAATAAGTTTTTTAAGAACAAGATTGTTGTACTGGAAAGAGTTGATGGTCATGCATATATTGTTAATAATTATGCTTTGGAAAAAGCTGAAATTACAAATAAAACTAAACTTCAAGGAGGGACAGTAATTTTAAAATCAAATAAGCCTAGCGGTGTTTTAATAGATAGTCCGATGAGATTGATTGATAATATTCTTCCTGAAAAAAACTTAACTGATAAAACTACTGCTTTACAGAATGCTGAGAAAATTTGTTTTGAAAATGGTCTAACAACCGTTTCTGATGCTGGTTTAGGAATAGGTACAATAAATTTAATTGATAGTTTACAGCAAAATAATGAACTTAAAATTAATATTTATGCAATGGTCAGTGTTTCAAAAAAGAACATCAATTACTATAAAAATAATGGAAAGTTAAAAACTGACAGATTAAATGTTCGTTCATTTAAAGTGTATGGAGATGGAGCACTAGGATCTAGAGGTGCAGCACTGAAAGAACCTTATTCGGATGATCCACATAATCATGGGAAACTTTCGACCAGTATAGATGATGTTAAATATTATGCAAAAAACATTAAAGAAATTGGATTTCAAATGAACACTCATGCAATAGGAGATTCAACAGCTTTTATATTGTTAAATGAATACAATAAAGTTCTAAGCGATGTATTAGATCCAAGATGGAGAATTGAACACTCTCAAGTAATTGATAAGAAGGATTTTAACCTTTATAATGAAAAAGTTCTTCCATCTATTCAACCAACACATGCAACTAGTGATATGTACTGGGCTGAAGATAGATTAGGAGAGAGAGTTAAGGGAGCATATGCCTTTAAAGATTTATTAAAATACTCGAAAAGAGTAGCATTGGGAACAGATTTCCCAGTAGAGAAAGTAAATCCTTTTCATACTTTTTATAGTTCAGTTGCAAGAAAGGATTTAAGTGGATATCCAGACTTAGGTTTTCAAATGGAAAATAGTCTATCAAGGGAGGAAACATTAAAAGGAATGACAATTTGGGGAGCTTATTTCAATTTCGAAGAAAATGAAAAAGGTAGTCTTGAATCAGGGAAAATTGCTGATTTTATCCTAATTGACAGAGATATAATGAAAGTTGATATAGATCTTACACCTGAAACAAAGGTTCTTAAAACTTATGTTCATGGTGAATTAGTTTACTCAAAATAACTAATAACACCTATTAAGAAATTTCTACCAGGCATTGGAACTAAATTGGTTTCATAATATTCCTCATTAAATACGTTATTCACATTAATAAAAAAGTAACTATTATCAGATAGTTGGTATTTTAAATTTGAGTCATAAACAATATGTGAAACCTTATTTGCTCTTTCACCAAATCTATTTATTAGGGTGTGTGTAATTTTATTAGAATATTTAAGAGCTAGTCTAGTATTTAATTGATGTCTTAATGAATTAATAGCGTATCTTGAATAATTTACTTCGCTTACATAAGATTTATCAAAGAGATAAGTATATCCAATTCTCAAACTGCTTTTTAGACTGATTTTATATAAAAAATTAAGATCAAAGCCATTTGTATCTAAATTTCGGATATTAGTTGCCTCCCATTTGTCCTGCTCTGATTGCTTAACATAATCAATAATATTACTTGATTTTCTTGAGAAAAATGAACTTGACATTTCAATACTTTCACTTGAATATTTAACACCAAATTCATTAGTAAGCGCATGCTCTGGATTTAGATCAGGATTTCCAATAGTATTTCTGTCACTATAGTATAAATCAGTATATGTCGGAATTCTATATGTTTTTCCATAGTTAGCATATAAATTTATTTTTTCATTAAGATCAAATCCTA
>NZZF01000032.1 GCA_002702385.1 Flavobacteriaceae bacterium
ATTAGGAAAAACTATAGAACCAATATCTCTACCATCCATTACAATTGATTTATTAATAGCAATTTTTCTCTGTAATTTCAGCACATAGTCTCTAATTTCTTTAATTGTTGCAACAGTACTTACATTATTGGATATTGTTGTATTTCTAATTTTACTCTCAATAAACTCACCATTAATGCATATTTGAAACTTATTATCTGTATTTTTTTTGAATTCAATTATATTGTTTTTCAAACACTCAATAATATTTTCAACTTGAACTTTTTTATTTGTAATCAATTTATTCTCGATAGCTAAAAATGTAATAGCTCTATAAATCGATCCTGAATCAATATGAATTATTGAAAAATGATTAGAAATTAGCTTTGCAAGAGTGCTTTTTCCAGAGGATGATGGGCCATCAATTGTAATTATCATCTAAATAAGTTTTTTATGATTAGTCACTTTATTTCTATGTAATGAAATTTCAATGACTTCTTTCATGGTATTAACATAGTGAAATTTTAATCCTCTTAAATATTTACTGTCAATTTCATCTACATTTTTTTTGTTTTCAGAAGAAAGTACAATTTGTTTAATATTTGCTCTTTTGGCAGCTAAAATCTTTTCTTTTATACCTCCAACAGGCAGAACTTTACCTCTCAAAGTTATCTCACCAGTCATAGCAAACTTATCTTTAACTTTTCTTTGGGTTAGAAGTGAAACTAAAGATGTTAACATAGTTATGCCTGCACTAGGTCCATCCTTTGGAGTAGCACCCTCAGGAACATGTAAATGAAAATTATATTTTTTAAAGATTTCAGAATCAATTCCAAAGTCTGTTGAATTAGATTTAATAAATTCAAGGGCAATAGTGGCAGATTCTTTCATAACCTTACCTAAATTACCTGTTATTGAAAGCAATCCTTTACCAGGTGACAATATTGATTCAATAAATAGAATCTCACCACCATATTGAGTCCAAGCTAAGCCTGTTGTAACACCAACAACATCATTGTTTTCATATAAAGCTTTAGAAATTGGGACTCCTAAAATTTCAGAAACATTGTCTGATGAAATGTTGTTAATTGAATTGTTTTCTTCAACAATTTTTATAGCAATCCACCTACATATTTTAGCTATATTTTTTTCTAGTTTTCTAACTCCTGATTCTCTGGTGTAACCATCAATTATTAGTTTAATTATATCAGATTTTAAATTAAATTTATGATCTGACAATCCATGTTCTAAAATTTGCTTCTTTATTAAGTGTTTTTTTGCTATTTGTACCTTTTCTTCTGCACTGTAACCAGAAATATTAATTATTTCCATCCTATCTAATAATGCAGGTTGTATAGTATTTAGATTATTAGCCGTAGCAATGAACAGGACTTTAGATAGATCAAAACCTAACTCTAAAAAATTATCATAAAATGCAGAATTTTGTTCTGGATCTAATACCTCTAGCATTGCTGATGAGGGATCACCTTGAGACCCAACTGATAATTTATCAATTTCATCAAGAATGAAAACTGGGTTTGAAGTTTTAACTTTTTTTAGGCTTTGAATAATTCTACCAGGCATTGCCCCTATATATGTTTTTCTGTGGCCACGAATCTCTGCTTCATCTCTTAATCCTCCCAGTGAAATTCTAACGTATTCTCTTCCTAATGATTTGGCTATTGATTTTCCTAGTGAAGTTTTTCCTACACCAGGTGGACCATAAAAACAAAGTATTGGAGAGTTTAAATCATTTTTAAGTTTTAATACAGCTATTTGTTCTATAATTCTTCTTTTTACATCAGATAATCCGTAGTGATCTCTATCTAGAACTCTTTTTGCTCTTTTTAAGTTGAAATTATCTTCAGAAAATTCATTCCATGGTAATTCTAATACTAAATCTAAATAGTTTCTTTGAATAGAATATTCAGCAACTTGAGGATTCATTCTCTGTGATTTTTTGATTTCCTTTTCAAAATGTTTTTTAACCTCATCATTCCAATTTTTAGTTTTAGCCTTAGATTTCATTTCCTCAATTTCTTCATCATTTGAAGAAGTTCCCAATTCTTCTTGAATTGTCTTTAATTGTTGATTTAAAAAGTATTCTCTTTGCTGTTGATCTAAGTCTGTTCTTACTTTTGATTGTATATCATTTTTAAGAGATAATTTTTGAAATTCAACATTCATGTATTTAAGACAACTGAGAGCTCTTTTTTGTAAACTATCAATCTCTAAAATTTTATACTTTTCACCTACTGAAATATTCATATTAGAGGATACAAAATTTATAAGAAAAGAATTACTGTGAATATTCTTTATAGCAAATGATGCTTCAGAGGGAATATTTGGATTATCATTAATAATCTTTAATGATAAATCTTTGATTGAATCAATGGTTGCATTAAATTTTTTATCGTCTTTTTCAGGCTTTAAATCTAGTAATTCAGTTACAGATGCTAAGATAAAGGGGTCTTCAGAAATAAAACTTTTAATATTAAATCGTTTCTTACCCTGAATTATTATTGTTAAGTTGCCGTCAGGCATTTGTAGTACTCTTAATATTTTAGCTACAGTGCCAATATTATTAATATCGGACTGAGTTGGGTTAGAAACGCTACCATCTTTTTGAGAAACAACACCTATTAATTTATCTCCGGAATTAGCATGTTTAATTAATTTAACAGACTTATCTCTTGTAGCTGTAATAGGAATAACAACTCCTGGGAATAAAACAGTATTTCTTAATGGAAGAATTGGAAGAGTTTCTGGAATACTTTCCTTGGAAATAGCTTCTTCATCATCTGATGTCATTAAAGGAATCAACTCCGATTCTTCATCAATTGGATTAAGAGAAATAGAACTTAAATCAAAAATTTTACTCATAGGATGTCAATATGTCAGTTAATGCATGTATTAGATGAATATAACTATATGAGTCAAGATTCATGCCATCAAAAAAAACAACTATTCTTATTTCATTTTAACTCCTCTAAGTAAAAATGCACCTAAAATGAAAAGGCCTGCAAAAACAAAAATTGAACTTCTTAGACTTCCCGTCAACTGATCAATTATTCCTGACATAAAAGTTCCAAAAACAATACTAATTATCATACACATTTGATAGAAACTAAAATATGAACATTTATCTTCAGTTTCAGGGATTAATTTAGAATAGGTTGATCTAGATAATGATTGAATTCCGCCCATGACTAGACCAACAAGACCTGCAACAATATAGAATTCAAAAGAATATTTGATAAAGTAGGCACCGATACAAATCAAAAACCAAATTATATTAAAAATTATTAATGTTTTAATATTTCCGATCCTATTAGAAAGGAATGCTCCACCAGCAGAACCAGCTATTGCTATTAGCTGAATTATTAACATACTAAGAATTAATCCAAAGAGTTTTTCTCCTTCACCCCATATTATTTCTTGATCACCAAAATATGTAGCTATTAAAATAATAGTTTGGACAGCTGTATAATAAGTAAAAAGAGCTATTAGAAATTTTTTGATTGATTTTTCATTTTTAATCAATCTCCAAACGCTTATTAACTTTTTGAAACCTGAAAAAAGTATTGACTTTTTCAATAATTCTTTCTCACTTACATTGTTTTTTAAGGAAGGTAAATGATAAAAAGTGTACTGACTAAAAAAAATCCACCAAAAACCAACAGTTAAAAATGAAACTTTCATTGCTTCAACACTTCCTTGATTTGAATCTTCAAAACCAAAAGAGGCTGGAAAATTTATCATAAATAAATTAAGTAATAAAAGTATGACACTTCCAACATATCCATAAGAAAAACCTAAGGCACTTACATTATCTTGTTCTGACGGATTTGCGATATCAGGTAAATATGAATTGTAAAAAACAAGACTAGCCCAAAATGAAAATAATGCTAAAAAGTAAAAAAATAGACCTAAATATATATTTTCTAAATCAAAAAAATATAAACCCATACATGAAAAGCTACCTAGGTAAACAAATAATTTCATAAATGATTTTTTATTTCCTAAAAAATCTGCTATTCCAGACATTAATGGAACAAGAAAAGCAAGAAAAAGAAATACAATTGTAGTAACATGTTGAATAAGAGCTGTACTCTTGTAGTTAAACCCAAAAATCTCAATATAATCAGAATCAACAAAAAGAGTTCCGTAATAAATAGGAAAAACTGCAGTTCCAATTACAAGTGGGTAAACTGAATTCGCCCAATCATAAAAAGCCCATGCATTTAATACTTTTTTTGGCGCAGATTTTGAACTAAAAAACATTATATAAAGTTAGTGTTATGAAAATAAAATTTAATTTTGCATTTGAAATATACAAAATGAAACCTAGATTGTTTTTTAGAACATCGATAATATTTTTTTTATTTAGCTTTTCCTTATTTTCTCAACAACAATATGAGGTTGTAAAAAGCGATACTGAATGGAAAAAACAACTTGATGAAATGTCTTATTTGGTTTTAAGAAAAGCTTACACGGAGAGACCTTACACTGGAAAATATGATAATTTTTATGAAGAAGGCACATATCATTGTGCTGGATGTGATGAAGCTTTATATAAATCAGACAGAAAGTATAATTCTTATTGTGGATGGCCAAGCTTTGATATGGAAATTGAAGGTAAATTAATTTATGATGTTGATTATAAGTTAGGTTATCCAAGAACTGAAATAAAATGTAAAAAATGTGGTGGTCATTTAGGACATGTTTTTAACGATGGACCAAAAGAAACTACGGGAATTAGGCATTGTGTTAATTCAGTTGCTCTAGTCTTTAAAAAATCATGAAAAAAGACAAAGTTTTTTGGAAAAATAAGCTTGATAAATTCAGCTACAGTATTTTAAGAGAAGCAGGTACTGAAATGCCTTTTTCTGGCAAATACAATATGTTTTTTGAAGAAGGATATTACAAGTGCAAAGGGTGTGGTAATAAACTTTTTGATAGTAAATCAAAGTTTAACAGTGGATGTGGTTGGCCTAGCTTTGATAAGTGTATTGATGGTTCAATTATCTATAAAGAGGATAAGTCTTTAAGTAGAATAAGAACTGAAATATTATGTGCAGAATGTAACGGTCATTTAGGCCATGTATTTGATGATGGACCAACAGAAACTGGAACTAGATACTGCGTTAATTCTGCAAGCTTAAATTTTAATAAAAAATAAATTATGGATAAATATGATGTAATTGTGATTGGAAGTGGCCCGGGCGGATATGTAACGGCTATTAGAGCTTCTCAACTTGGATTTAATACGGCTATAGTTGAAAAAGAAAGTCTTGGAGGTGTTTGTTTGAATTGGGGCTGTATTCCAACTAAAGCATTGCTTAAATCTGCAGAGGTTTATAATTATTTAAAAAAATCAGAAGATTATGGGATATCTGCAGAGAATGTTTCTAGTGATTTTGGTAAAGTTATAAACAGAAGTAGATCTGTTGCTGATACAATGAGTAAAGGAGTTAATTTTTTAATGAAAAAAAANAAAATTAATGTCATTAAAGGTCANGCAACTATNAATTCAGANAANACAATAACTATTCAAGACAAAAAAGATTCTTACATAATNAGNGGTTCTCATGTTATTATAGCTACTGGNGCAAGGTCAAGAGAAATCA
The DNA here is from genome assembly GCA_002702385.1 of Flavobacteriaceae bacterium. Classification (GTDB taxonomy): domain Bacteria; phylum Bacteroidota; class Bacteroidia; order Flavobacteriales; family Flavobacteriaceae; genus Eutrophosalina. The sequence goes on from NZZF01000032.1 coordinate 5,610, forward strand.
ATAGTCTNGTTCAGAATGGAAAAAATATTATTGGATACAGAGAAGCTATGACATTAGAAAAACAACCNAAAGANTTAATTATANTTGGTTCTGGAGCTATTGGTGTTGAATTTGCATATTTCTATAACAGTCTAGGAACTAATGTCACNTTANTTGAATACTTGCCTAAAATTGCACCATTAGAAGACGATGATATCTCTAAAGAGTTNCAAAAAATACTAAAAAAACAAGGCGTCAAAATCATGACATCCTCAGAACTGATTGAGTCAGAAGTTACTAAAGATAAAGTTGATGTAAAAATTAAAGATCCTAATGGTGAAATAATTAATATGACAGCTGATGTAGTATTGAGTGCTGTTGGAATTAAATCAAATATTGAAGGCTTGGGATTAGAAAACCTGGAAATTAAAGCAGAAAAAGATAAAATACTAGTTGATGATTTTTATAAAACAAATGTTGATGGATTTTATGCAATCGGAGATGTTGTACACGGTCCAGCACTAGCGCATGTAGCCTCAGCTGAGGGAATCACATGTATAGAAAAAATTAAAGGAATGAGTGTTAACCCACTTGATTATGGAAATATACCAGGATGTACTTATTGTAAACCTGAAATTGCTTCAGTTGGGCTTACGGAAGAACAAGCAATAGAAAATGGCTTTGATATAAAAGTTGGCAAATTTCCATTTACTGCAAGTGGAAAAGCTCAAACTTCTGGAAATTCTGAAGGATTTGTAAAAGTTATATTTGACTCTAAATACGGTGAATGGCTTGGATGTCATATGATTGGTAATAATGTAACCGAAATGATTTCAGAAGCAGTAGTAGGTAGAAAATTAGAAACAACTGGACATGAAATTTTAAAGGCTGTCCATCCTCATCCAACATTAAGTGAGGCAGTCATGGAAGCTGTTGCCGATGCATACGATGAAGTAATTCATCTTTGAAAACTATTTATTAATAAAACTGCTTATTGCAAGATTATAACTCTTTAGTCCAAATCCCATAATTATTCCTTTTGCATGTGGTGCTATATATGAAATATGCCTATAATCTTCTCTAGAAATTGTATTAGAAATATGCACTTCAATTAATGGAGTTTTTATAGACCTAACAGCATCTGCGATTCCTACTGATGTATGAGTGTAAGCTGCAGCATTTAAAACAATACCGTCAAAATCAAATCCAATTTCTTGTATTTTATTTATTATTTCACCTTCAATATTTGATTGAAAATAATATAAATCAATCTTGGGAAAATCTGTCTTAAGCTTATCAAAATAAGTTTCAAAACTAATATCACCATAAACATCTTTTTCTCTCAAACCAAGTAGATTTAGATTAGGACCATTTATTATTTGTATTTTCATAAAATATAGTTTTGAATTTGTAAAAATATCACTATTTGACATGAATTGGCAATCATTACTCAAAGATTTTAAAAATTTCTTAAAATTTGAAAGAAATCTTTCTGAGAACACCATTGAAAGTTATGGTCTTGATATTTTAAAATTAATTAATCACTCTAAAGCGAATAAATTATATTTAAAAGCAAATAGTATTAAAAACTCTGATATTAGAGAGTTTATTTTTCAACAATCAAAATATTTAAGTTCAAATAGTCAATCAAGGTTAATTTCATCATTAAAAAAATTTTTTGACTTCCTAATTATTGAAAAAATAATTAAAGAAAATCCAGTAGATAATATAGAATATCCAAAAATAGGTTTAAAAATACCTAATACGTTGACAACTAGTGAAATAGATGAAATAATTAACTTTTTGGGCAAATCAAAAAAAAATAGTGCAAGAAATACTGCAATTACTGAGGTTTTATATAGTTGTGGATTAAGAGTTTCTGAATTAATTAATATTAATATATCGGATATTTTTTTTGATGAGTTTTTAATCAAAATTTTAGGAAAAGGCAATAAAGAAAGATTTGTTCCAATGAGTAAAATGGCAAAAGAGATGATTAAAGACTATATTAATACTGAAAGATTTAATATAGCTCCAAAGAAGGGACAAGAAGATATTCTTTTTCTAAACAACAGAGGAAGAAAACTATCAAGAATAATGATATATACAATTTTAAATATTGCAAAGAAAGGGATAGGAATTAGAAAGAAAATTAGCCCTCACATTTTAAGACACTCATTTGCAACTCATTTAATTGAAAATGGAGCTGATATTTCTAGTATTCAAAAGATGCTTGGACACTCAAATATTATGACGACAGAAAGATATCTACATGTAAGTAAAAAGCATTTGATTGAAACAGTTAAAAAGTTTCATCCAAAAAAAAACTAAACATTTAATTTAAATCCTTTACCATGAATGTTTTCTATAGAAATATTAGAATCTTTTTTTAGGTATTTTCTAATTTTTGTAACATAAACATCCATACTTCTTGATGTAAAATAATTGTCATCATTCCAGATCTTAACTAAAGCTTCTTCTCTCGAAGTTAAATCATTTTGATTTTCAAGTAGTAAATTTAAAAGCTTTGATTCTTTAGGTGACAATGTAATCTCATCTTCGTCTTTAAACTTAAGTGTTCTAAACTTTGAGTTAAAGGTAAAACCTGAAAATGTATACTTAGTTTTTAAATCTTTGATTGTTTTATCAATAACTTTTCTTTTAAAAATAGATTTGATTTTTAAAAGAAGTACTTCAGAATCAAAAGGTTTTATCAGATAATCATCAGCACCAATCTTAAAACCTCTTATCATGTCATCCTTTAGAGATTTTGCTGTAAGAAAAATTAATGGTATTTGATCATCCATTGATCTAATTTCTTCTGCGAGAGTAAATCCATCTTTATATGGCATCATAACATCTAATATGCACATATCAAAGGAATGTTTTTTAAACTTTTCTAAACCTTCAATTCCATTTCTTGCAAGAGTTGTATTATATGAATGAAGTCTTAAATAATCATTTAGAATTGAACCAAAATTTTGGTCATCTTCAACTAATAATATATTTTTTTTAATTGACATTCAATGAAATATTAAAGGTTGTACCCTTTTCTATCTCACTAATAACAGAAATCATGCCACCATGTAGATCAATAATCTTCTTAACATAGGACAGACCTAATCCATGACCCTTTACATTATGAATATTACCTTTGGTTTCTCTATAAAAATTATCAAAAATTTTAGATTTTACATTTTTTGTCATACCAATTCCTTTATCTGAAATACTAACAATAATATTATTGTTTTTTAAATAAGTTTTAACATTTATAACTGGATTATTAATCGAATATTTAATTGAATTTTCTAAAATATTAACGAAAACATTTACCATCTCAGATTTAGCAACTAATATCTCAGGTAAATTACCACTGTAATCCCTAACTATACTTCCATTACTGTTCTTTAAAAGTAAATCAACGCTCTTTATTGATTTATCAATTACACTATGAATATTAATTATCTCTTTATTTAAATCTATTTTTTTATTTTCAAGTTGAGACATTTTTAATACATTTTCAACCTGAAAATTCATTCTTTTATTTTCTTCACCAATCACATTCAANTATTTNTTAACCAATNGAGCATTATTTTGAACTTTTTCATTTTTTACAGCATTAATTGCCAAATCTATGGTTGCAATTGGAGTTTTAAACTCNTGGGTCATATTATTTATAAAATCTGTTTTCATTTCNGAAATATTCTTCTGCTTTATTGAACTAAATATTGTTACCGAAAAAGAAATAATAATGATTAATGTAAATAANACAGATAAAATAATNAGAAAAGAAATAGANGATCTGATATATGATGTTCTATTNGGGAAACCTAATACAAGAGAAAATGTAGATTCTCCTTTTTCATTTTCAAATAATGGCATTGAATACTTTTCAATATTTTCAAGGTTGGTGTATCTATCAGATCCAACTTTTGTTGCTAACTCACCGTCAAATATTCTATAATCATAGTCAAGGTCTAAATCTCTCAACTTAAACTCTCTTTGAAGCAATAGTTCAATCTCAACATTATTAACTCTTTTATGAATAGGTTTTAAATTGGCTAAATCACTAAAAACTGATTCGTATTTAGCTCTGTCAATTAATGACATTTTTTCAACTCTTTGAAGTCTTTCAATTGAGCTCATATTTTGCATTTCTCTGTCAAAAGCATCATCAATTATTGTTGTAGTTTTAAGACTCTTATAATCTAATATTGATATTGAATCTTGATTCTTTGGTTCTAATAAGCTAGTGGTAATATCATAATCCTCTTCGAGAATACCATGAGAGTATACAAAAGTTTGATTTGTATTTTGATTTCTATTTATATATTGAAAAACTGATGTTAATTGTGATTCTTTAGGTTCACCAATACTATCAATTAATTTTTGATAAACAGCAATATAGTCCCTCATCTCCCTGTCCTTTATTGTCTCTGTTACTGATTTTAGAGCTTGGTTTACATTTATTGAAAATTGTCTTTCGTTATTGTCAATCGTAGTTTTAATCCAAAAGCTTTGAACTAAAATAATTCCGATTAAAGCAACAGACATTAACAGAATAAGAAGGAAGTACTTATTTTTTTTCATTAGCCAAAATTATTTCTTCAATAATTTCAATTATAATTCTTTTTGTTTCTAGCTTATCAATATTCTGAATATGATAATTTGCTAAATCTATTTTTTTTCTATAATCTATCTGAGAATTAATTTTACTTTTGACTTCGTCAAATTCTAAATTATCTCTTGACATGATTCTTTCAATTCTAATGTTTTCAGGACAAGTTATTAAAATATTATAATCATTTTTCTTAAAGTTATCATAATCAAATAATAATGCTGATTCATAAACTATATTATAATTAGAGTTTTTCTTTAAAAAATCATTATAATTTTCAAAAACTTCTGGATGAACAATCTTATTAATTTTATCTAGTTTTTTATGATTTGAAAAAATAAGATCAGAAATATATTTGGTGTTTAAAATATTATCTATGTATGAAAGCTCACCAAATTCTGCGATAATTAATCGCTTTACATTTTTATTTTTATTTAAAATATTCTTTGCCTGAAAGTCAGAATTATAAATTTTAAAATTATAATCTTTAAAAATTGAACACACAAAGGATTTACCTGAACCGATACCTCCAGTAATACCAATTCTCATCATTAAAAATTAAGATTTATTAGAAATAATATCAATTATTTCCTGGCTAACTCCTACATTACTGAAGCCTCCATCATGAAATAGATTTTGTAAAGTAACTTTTTTTGTAAAATCTGAGAAAAGTGTAATAGTGTAATCAGCACATTCGTCAGCAGATGCATTTCCTAGAGGAGACATTTTTTCAGCATAATTAATAAAACCATCAAAGCCGGTGACACCTTTACCAGCTGTAGTTGGAGTCGGTGACTGACTAATTGTATTGACTCTTACTTTTTTTTCCTTGCCAAAAAAATAACCAAAACTTCTAGCAATTGACTCTAAATAAGCTTTGTTATCAGCCATATCGTTGTAGTTAGGAAATACTCTTTGAGCTGCCATGTAAGATAAAGCAACAATACTACCCCACTCGTTCATTGCATCCATTTTATATAAACTTTGTAATAATTTATGAAATGAGACTGCGGAAACATCCCAGCCTTTAGCTAACCAATCATGATTTAAATCAGTATAATGTTTGCCTTTTCTAACATTTACTGACATCCCAATTGAATGTAATACAAAGTCAATTTTATTATTAAAATGATTTAAGGTTTTTTCTATTAGATTTTCTAAATCTTCAATTCTAGTAGCATCAGCGGGTATGACTAATGAATTCGTTTGTTTTGATAAATCATTAATTGAGCCCATTCTCATAGCTACAGGTGCATTAGTCAAAACAAATTCACCACCTTGTTCATTTACTTTTAATGCAGTTTTCCATGCAATTGAGTTTTCATCTAAGGCACCGAAAATAATACCCTTTTTACCTTTCAATAAATTATTGCTCATAATTTAATTTTTTTTTAAATATAATTATTTAAGAAGTTCTTCCGCTTGATTTAAAGCAGAATTAGTTATTTTTTTTCCAGATATCATACTAGCAATCTCAGATACTCTTTCTTTATCAGAAAGTTTAACAATACTAGTTGTAGATTTTCCATTATTACTTGATTTGATGACTTTGAAATGAGAATCTCCTTTAGATGCAACTTGAGCAAGATGAGTAATTGATAGAATCTGAATCTTCTTACTCATTTCTTTCATTAAAAATCCAATAGATTCAGCAATTTCACCACTTGTTCCAGAATCAATTTCATCAAAAATAATTGTAGGTAAACTGTTCTTTTTTGCAAATACTGATTTTATAGCTAATAATATTCTTGATTTTTCACCACCAGATGCAATTTTCGCTAAAGGTTTTAATTCAATTGTTTCTCCAGGAGAGTATAGTACATTGAGATTGTCAATTCCAAAACTATTTAACTTTTCTTCTTTAATAAATTCAAATCTTATCAAACATCCGTTTAGAGACAATAAAGAAAAAACTTTTTCTATTTCATTTTGAAGACCATCTGCAGTTTTCAACCTATTACTATATATTTGATTAGCTTCTTTAGTTAGGTCCTTTTCAATATTTAATATTTCTAAATTAAGTTTATCAATTTCACTGTCAATATTATCAGTACTTTCAATGGTATCATTTAATTTATTTTTTACATCGATTAATTGACTTATCGAGTTTACATTATGTTTATTTTCTAATTCCTGTATTTTAAATAGTCTAGACTGAATTGTTTCAAATCTTTCAGAATCAAATGATAGATGTTCAGAATGTGAAGAAATAGATTCAATAATGTCTATAGTTTCTAAAAAGACTTTTTCAAATCTTAAATCAAGATCCTTAAATTGAGAAGAAAAAGCAGAAATTTTTTTCAAAATATTAAGGATTGAACTCAATCTATCAATTATATTACTATTTTGGCTACCAATCAAGAGATTTAATTCATCAAAACTTGATTGAATTTTTTCATAATTTTTTAGTGAACTGTATTCATTTTCTAATTTTTCCTTTTCATTTGAATCCAAATTTAATGTCTTAATCTCATTTAATAGAAATAAATTATAATCATAGTCTTTTATTATATTTTGTTTCTTTTCTTTTAATAAACTATAATCTATTTTTTTTTGATTTAATTGATTGAACATTTTTTTAAATTCAAAAACTTTTTTTTCCTGATTAGCAAAAAAATCAATGAAATTGTAAAAAAAAGATTTATAAGAAAGAATCTCGTTTTGGTTCTGACTATGAATATCAATTAAATATGAACTAATACTTCTTAATATTTCAATTTTAACTGGAGAATCATTAATGAAAGCTCTGGATTTTCCATTTCTTAAAATTTCTCTTCTTATAATAGTATCTGGGCTATAGTCAAGATCATTATTTTTAAAAAAAAATTTAAGATTATAATCTGTAATGTTAAATATTGCCTCAATAGTACATTTTTCTTTTTTTGGCCCAACAATTTTATGATCAATTCTATTTCCTAAAAGTTGATTAATTGCTCCCAATAAGATTGATTTTCCTGAACCTGTTTCTCCAGTAATTATAGAAAGACCATCCTTAAATTCAATAGATAATTCATCTATCAAAATATAATTTCTTATTTCTAATTTTTGTAGCAATACTAAAATTTAAAGTTTATTCCATTTACTTGAGTAAAATGGAGCTGTTTTATTTAAAATTAATTTAATTTCTTCAATATTAATGATATCTAAATCATTATTAAAAATATTATAAATCTCATCATTCTTTGATTGAAAAAATATTTCTTTCAAAATTGAATTTGGTCGATATCTATCTATTTTGGAAAATAACTCTATTGTTGTTTTGATATTTGAGAGTGCAATTTCTTTATCAGACACCATAAAATCAATCCCATTTCTATAATACTTATAATTTATTCTCTTAAGTATATCATAATTATTTGAAATTAAATTATCTATTAGCCAATATTTATTAATCCTTCCACCATTATTAGATGAACTCCATGTTGAGCTAATTGAAAGATTAAATGCCTTATCAAGAATTTCTTTAGCTTCTTTATATAAATTAATTCCTGAATTTTCTGAAAAAGAATCCTTATCGAAACCTATTATAATCTTTGAATAAAAAGATAATAGAGACGATAAATCACTTGTAAACCTAGAATCAGAATAAATTATGGGTTCGTTAGACTGATATTTAAAATTAATTCCAATGTCTCTGAATAAAAAATTTGAAGATTTATAACTAGAATTAAAACCTTGTCTTAATGAATTAACATCAAGATTCACATTAAATTCATTGTTATCATAACTATTAATTGTAAAAATAAAACTACAATCTATTTTTTGAATTAAACTGTAGGATTTACTTGTAAAACGAGTAGAATTAAGAAACTGAAAAACTGAATTTTGAAAATCATTAAAAACTTGTTTGTCAGTTTGATTAACTAAATTAGAATTAACAATAACTTCTGCATTTAATTCCTGAGAAAATGACTTAAAAAATGAAAGAAATATTAATATATTATAAATTAATAATTTCACTAAGTATTTCTTCAGAAATTTCATCTTTAGATTTAAGGCTAAATTTAGTTGATTTAGATTCTGTAATAAATGTAACTTGATTTGTATCAAAATCAAAACCTGCACCCTTGTCATTTAATGAATTCATCACAATAGCATCTAATTTTTTTCTAAGCAACTTAGATTTAGCATTTTTTAACTCATTATTTGTTTCCAAAGCGAAGCCAATAATTTTTTGATTCTTATTTTTTATTTTAACTAAATCAGAAATAATATCCTTGTTAGAGGTTAATTTTAAGTTAAGATTTGGGCAATCATCTTTCTTAATTTTTTCTTTATTTACATTTTCTGGCTTATAATCAGACACTGCGGCAGACATTATACATATATCTACTTTTGGAAAAACATCAACACATTTATCATTCATTTCATCTGCAGAAACAACTTTTATAATTTCAACATCGAAACCTTCAATACTTTCATTTGAAGGACCTGATATCAAAAAAACCGTTGCACCTAACTCTGAAGCTTTTTTTGCTAAACTGAAGCCCATTTTACCACTAGAAAAATTACCAATAAACCTTACAGGATCAATCATTTCATAAGTAGGACCTGCTGTAATAAGAATTTTTTTTCCATAAAAAACTAATTCTTTTTTTATTCTGTTTTTAAAAAATTCAATAATAGCTTCAGGTTCTTCTAATCTACCCTTTCCATGCATGCCACTAGCAAGATAACCAGAGGATGGTTCGATGAAATAATGACCTCTATTTTTTAAAATTTCAATATTTTTCTGATTAGATTCATCTTTAAACATTTCAAGATCCATTGCTGGAGCAAAAAAAACTTTAGATTTATATGACATATAGGTTGCTACAAGTAAATTATCAGCATTTCCAGTAACCATTTTGGAAAGAGTTGATGATGTTGTTGGAGCTATAATAAAATAATTAGCCCATTCTGCTAGTTCTACATGATTATTCCATGACTTTTCATCTTCATTCTCATCAACAAAGTTTACGTAGGTTTGGTTATCTGAAAGTGTCGAAAAAGTAAGTGGTGTAACAAAATCTAATGCACTCTTGGTTAAAATAACCTTAACATTACACTCTTCTTTTTTTAATAATCTAAGTAAAAGAATGGATTTGTAAGCTGCAATACTTCCTGTAACACCTAGTAGGACATTTTTACCCTTAAGGAAAGACATTCTTAACTACTTGTTTTCAGGTTTTCTGTAGTAGATTTTTTCTGAAAGCCAGTTATCAATAGCAATTGCATGAGCTTTCGGAAGTCTTTCATAAAACTTTGAAACTTCAATTTGTTCTTTATTTTCAAAAATTTCTTCTAAATTCTCACTAGGAGTTGCAAACTCTTCCAACTTACTAATCAATTCTTTTTTTATGTCTTCATTGATTTGAACAGTTCTTTTGGAGATTATAGAGATTGCTTTATAAATATTATCAGTAGTATCATCAATCTTATCTCTATCATAAGTTACAGTTGTCGTTGGAGCATTAACTTTTTTAAAATCCATGAAATTATAGTTTTATGTGCCGGCAAATATAGTAATTTCTTTATCTATATCTAAAATCTTTTTTTCAGCCTCTTTAACATAACTGGTTTCTGGGTAATCAGTTAATAGTTCATAATATATTTTCTTCGCATCCTCTAACCTTTCAAGCCTAAGGGATGGAATACTATTGATTGCAAGTTTATAGGAAGAATCGAAAAGATAATAAAGTGCATCTTCTCTAAAAGGAGTTCCTGGATAATCAGAAATAAAACTATTTAAAACAATAATAGCAGATTTGTAGTCTCTGATTGTATTGTATTGTTTTGCTATTTGAAATGCTTTTTCTTCTAATTTAATTCTTAACTCTTGTACCAAATCACTAGCATCATTAAGTTTTTCTGAATATGGGTAAAAATTTATGAACTGCTGAAGTTTTTCAATAGCTTCTTGCGTCTTTTCTTGAGTTAATGTGTGGACTGGAGATTGTTTATAATAGCAATAAGCGCCAAGATACGCAGCTTCCTCAACTTTTTGACTCATAGGATAAGCCTTAACNAACTCTTCAAATTTAAAAGCAGCAAGAACATAGTTTTTTGTGTTTAANAAGCTGTTNGCATAAAAGAAAGTAACTCTTTCAGCTTGTGGTCTTCCTCTATATTTTGGAGATATTTGTTCAAATAAATTAGATGCNCTTCTCCATTCTTCATTTTCATAATACTCTTCGGCAGCTTTGTATTTCTCTCCAACATCTTCACTTCTTAAAATTTTTTGATAGTCATTACATGATGTTAATGTAAGAGCAAAGAAAAAAAGAATAAAAATTTTCAAAATTGTATTATTCATATTTTTATTTAACAGGTGGGAGTTCTTTAATAAATTTATTAATCTTAGATTTTAGGTTTTCTGATATCTCGCTCAAAGGTAATCTAACTTTACTACTACACAAATTTAATTCACTTAATGCATATTTTATTCCAGATGGATTACATTCTTCAAAGATCAAATTTATAAATTCATTTAACACGAAATTATTATCATTTAGTGTTTTTTCATTATTCAGATCAGATATTATTTGATTATAGGTTTCAACCATAACCTTGGGATATACGTTTGCAGCAACAGAAATTATTCCATCAGCACCATTTCTTATAGCATCAATCATTGTAAAATCATCTCCTGATATTACTAAAAAATCGTTTTCTAGTATTGACTTTAACTGTCTAATTCTTTTCACCTCACCAGAAGCTTCTTTGACACCAATTATATTATCAGAATTTTTGTAAATATTAATTATTGTTTCATTATTAATATTAACACCTGTTCTACTTGGAACATTATATAATAAAATTGGTTTAGTTGTAGCTTGAGAAATATTTAAAAAATGATTATACAGACCCTCTTGAGAAGGTTTATTGTAATAAGGACAAACAGACATTATTGCATCAAAACCATCAAGATTTGTTGTTTTAATTTCATTACATAAATAGTTGGTGTTATTTGAACTTAAACCCAAGATTAATGGTACTTTATTTTTAAAAGCATCCATGTATGTACTATTAACAGTCTTTTTCTCATTAAATTCAAGAGTTGAAGACTCTCCCGTTGTTCCTTGTACTACTACATAAGAAATTTTACTATTTATTAAATTTTCAGCTAACTGAAAAACAGCATCTTTATCAAAATTATTTTTATCATCAAAAGGTGTAACAATTGCAACACCAACACCTGAAAAAATTGAATTGAAATTCTTAATCATATAATTTTAAAATTTTCTTATTTAATTTTCTTTAAATACTTAATTAGCTCATTACTAAACTTTGCAAAATTATTGAAAATGTTAGAAAAAATTATATCATTTATATCTTTATTTGAATTATCAAATCCAACTCTAAACTTAGCATTAACTTTTGATGATATTAGGGTTAGGATTCTGTTATTACCAAAATAGTTTATAAGTAAATCATAATCATAGGAGATAAATTCATTTGCATCTGAAGAAACAATTTTTCCATAAAAATTTATTGAATTTTTTGATATTCTCATTTTAGAAAACGGATCATTAAAATTTGTATCAGAAAAGCTTATAATTTTAACATCTTTTTCTTTTAAGCCAATCTTTTCAATTAATTCCAAAATTTGATAGTAATCAACATCTAAGTTCGTGTCAATTATACAGCCTACCTTGTTAATCGGTTTAGAAAAATTTCTTTCTAAATTTTTTAATGATTTGATAGAATCATCTATTTTTCCATTCAAAAATCTATTTCTTAAGTATTTTAAAAACTTCTTCAATTTTTGATATTAAGGTTATATTTATTTTTAAATTCATCAATACTTAATATATCTACATTTAATTTATCAGCTTTTGAAAGCTTTGATGGACCAGCATTTTCTCCTTTAATAAGGTAATTGGTATTTTTTGATATTGAAGATGAAATTAAACCTCCATTATCTTCAATAATTAATTTTAAGTTTTCTCGTGAAACTTCTTGGAAAGTTCCAGTAATTACAAATTTTAAATTAGATAAAGTATATGATTTTATTTGATTTGTATCTGTATGAAATTTTAATCCAATATTCTTTAACTTTTCAATCAAATTTCTATTATCTAAATCATCAAAATAATCTCTCAAACTAAGAGCTATTTTACCACCTATTTCATCAATTTTTAGTAAATCCTCTGTTGACAACTTCATTAAATCATCAATACTAAAAATTTTTGAAGTTATTTTTTTTGAAACAGTTTCTCCAACATATCTTATTCCAAGAGCAAATAATACTTTACTAAATGGTTGTTCTTTTGATCTTTCTATTGCATCAATTAAATTTTTCGCTGATTTTTCAGCCATTCTCTCTAGATCTACCAAGTCATTAAAATTTAAATTATATATGTCAGAAAAATCATTGATTAAATTATTTTCAAGTAATCTTTCAATTGTTTCAGTTCCAAAGCCATCAATATTCATAGCTTTTCTAGATATAAAGTGTTTAATTCTTCCTAAAATTTGAGGATGACAATTCTTTTTATTTGGGCAATAGTGTTGAGCTTCGCCTTCAATTTTTACCAATTCATTATGACATGATGGGCAATTTTTAATAAAAATAAATTCTTTAGATTTTCCATCTCTTTTACTTGTTACTACATCAACAATCTTTGGAATAATTTCTCCACCCTTTTCCACAACAACATGATCATCATATTTTAGATTTAATTTTTCAATCTGATCAGAATTATGAAGAGAGGCTCTTTTTACTGTAGTTCCGTTCAATAAAACAGGTTTTAAATTAGCAACAGGTGTTACAGCTCCTGTTCTACCAACTTGATATGTGACACTAATTAATTTAGTAGTTACTTGTTCGGTTTTAAATTTATAAGCGATAGCCCACCTTGGAAATTTTGAAGTAAAACCTAATTCTTTTTGAAATTCTAAATTATTAACTTTTATTACAACTCCATCTATTTCAAAATCATTAGAATCTTTATTTTTTTCCCAATAATTTAAATATTCAATTACTTCACTTAGGTTTTTGCAAAATTTGAAAGTATTTGAGACATTAAATCCACAATCAATAGCATAATTTAATGACTCAACTTGAGTTCTGAATGGTAAATCATCTCCAACGATCTGAAACAAATAGCACTTTAAAGGTCTCTTTTTTACTTCCTTGCTTTTAACTAATTTGATACTACCTGATGCGGTATTTCGAGGGTTCATGTAAGGCTGTTCTCCATTAGTAAATCTCTCTTCATTAAGTTTTATAAAATCATTTTTTTCAATAACTATCTCACCTCTTATATCAAAATTTAATTTATTCTTAATTTTTAATGGAATTGTATTGATTGTTTTAAGATTATTGGTAACATTATCACCAACAACTCCATCTCCTCTAGTTAACCCTTGAGTAAAAATTCCAGAATCGTAAGATAAACTGATTGATACACCATCAAGTTTCAATTCACAACAATAAGTAATATTATTTATTCCTAATCTTTTTTTAATTCTTGCTTCCCAATCTTTTAGGTCATCAATTGAATATGAATTTTCCAAAGAATACATTTGAAATTTATGAGTAATACTTTCAAAATCATTAGACAAAGAGCTTCCAATACGAACAGAGGGTGAATTAGGATCATAAAATTGAGGATATTCATTTTCAAGACTAATAAGTTCTTTCAATTTTATATCAAACTCATTATCACTAATTACAGGTTCATTTATAACATAATATAGATGATTGTGATGATGAAGTTCATCCCTTAAAAAATAAATTTTTTCTTTTGGGCTCATTTTTGGGCTTTAATCATTCTTTTTTTATCTCTAAAATCTTTTTTAATATCTATGTTTTTAAATCTATAATCTTTTAAAATATTAAAAACATCCTCAATGTTTTTTTCATTACACTCAAAAAATATAAGACCATTTTTTCTTAAAGATATTGAAGCCTTTTTAATTATAATCTTGTAAAANATTAATAGATCATTNTCATTTACAAAAATAGCATTATTAGGCTCATATTTTTTTACTCTTTCATGAATTTTATTGTAATCATCATATGAAACATAAGGNGGATTNGANACAATTAAATCATANTCNTTTTTTGGAATNTCTTTCTTAAAAATATCATTTAATTTAAAGTTTACATTAATATTATTTTTTTTTGCATTTGACTTAGCTAAGTTTAAAGCCTTAATTGANTTATCCCANCCATCGACTGTNCTATTNTTAATATGCTTTTTTAATACTAAAGCGATAAGACCAGAACCAGTTCCAATATCTAAAATTTTAATATCATTAAGTTGATGGGATAAAATCCAAGAACACAACTCTTCAGTTTCAGGCCTTGGAATTAATACACTATCATTAAGTTTAAAATTTATTCCAAATATTTTTTTATTTCCTATTACATATTGCAAAGGTTCATTTAATTCTAGTTGATTAATTTTTTGATTTAAAATAAGTATTTCAGAGTTTGATATCAGATGTTCTTTATCAACTATGTACTTTATTTTGGTTATACCTAAAAAATTTTCGATTAACTCATAAAAAATAACTTCAGATTCACTCTCATTGTATATAGAACAGAGCTTGTCTTGAACGTGATGTTTAAAATCTATAAGTCTCATAATTTTTTCAACATCCATACCGGGCATGACGAATGTCCAGTGTTTCCTAATGGACTGTCAATAAATTCAAAACCGTACTTTTTATATAGTTTTTGTGCATTGATCATATTATGCATGGTTTCAATATAACAATATTCAAATCTAGATTTAGATGCATAAGCTATACATTTTTTAATCATCAAACTACCTAGACCTTTATCCCTCGCAACAGGAAGAAAATACATCTTTTGAAGTTCACAAATATTTTTATCTGAGTTTTTAAGTGGTGCTATACCAGCTCCTCCAACAATTTTATTTTCAATGTTTAAAATATAATAAATGTGTTTATCTAATAAATATGATTCGAACATATGATTCAATTCTACATCGGCAAGAGCTGTTCCTTCAGACGGAACACCATACTCATTCATCACATTTATTAAAATTTTTTTTATAAAAAAATTATCCTTTTTTTCAATTTTTCTTATGTCAAATTTCATTTCTAACTTAGCATTATAAAATTACTTATAATATTTAAAAATGAATTATGAATTGTTAATGCAAAGATGTGTAGCTATTGGTAATTCAGCATTAGGTCATACTTATCCTAATCCTAATGTGGGAGCTCTGATCTACAAAGACGGAAAAATAATAAGTGAAGGATATACCGGAAGTTCTGGTCAAAATCATGCTGAGATTAATGCAATTGAAAATATTAATGATAAAAAATATTTAGAAAATTCCACCATGGTTGTAACTCTTGAACCATGTTCACATTACGGTAAAACTCCACCCTGTACAAAAAAAATTATTGAAAGTAAAATTAAGACAGTAATAATTGGATGCAAAGATCCTAACCTTCTTGTTAATGGATCAGGAATTGATCAATTAATAAATAATAATATTGATGTTAAAGTAGGTGTATTAGAAAATGAGTGTCTTGAACTACATAAGAGATTTTTTACTTTTCAAACTAAAAAAAGACCATATATAATTTTAAAATGGGCAGAAACTGATGATGGTATAATTTCTCCAAAACACAAAAACAATAATAGACCCTACTGGATTTCAAACGATGTTTCAAGACAATATGTACATAAGTGGAGAAGTCAAGAACATGCTATATTAGTTGGGTCAAAAACAGTTGATTTTGATAATCCTCAGTTAAACTCAAGAAATTGGGATAATAATAATCCAATTAAGATTGTCATTGGAAATCCTAAAATTAAATCAAAAGACACACTCTACATTCATAATGGGAACGATTTAAATATTAAAAACATTACTAATTTCCTACATAAAAAAAATATACAAAGTGTTTTAGTTGAAGGTGGTAATAAAACTTTAAAAACTTTTATAGAAAATAATTTATGGGATGAAGCAAGAGTGTTTAAATCAAAAAATAAATTAAAAAAAGGAGTCTTAGCTCCAAAGATAAATGGTACAAAATTTTATGAAGAAAACATAAAAGATGATAATCTTAAAATCATAAGAAATCATTAATTTTTTTTAATATATTTTTTGGACACCTTATTGGCTTTTTATCGGTACTATTTAAAAATATTAATTTAGTATAACCTTCATTAATTAACTCATCATTTTTTTTAATTATATAATTAAATTCGATTGAATATGATGGTGGTTTAATTATAGTAGTTTCTAAAACCAATTTATCATCAAAAAAAGCTGGTTTTCTAAATTTAATTTTTGTTTCTACTACAGGCAAAATAATATTTTCTGATTCTAATTTCTTATATGAAAACCCTATGTTTTTAAACCATGCAAGTCTCCCAATTTCGTAATAGTTTAAATAGTTACTGTGGTGAACAAAAGACATTGTATCAGTTTCAGAATATCTGACATTAATTCTACTTTTTGAGGTTTTTTTCGACAAAAAATTATAAGATTTTAACTTGTCCATAATATCAAAAAAAGTTTTTTAAAAATCAATAGTGAAATGATTTTTTTTTAAAAAAAAAATGTACATATTTGTTTGTGTAATTATAAAGATAAACTCAATCTAGTTTATCAATTTAATAACAACAAACTAAATAAAAGTTTTAAATGACTGCAGTAACAGTATGGAATAATTGTCTCGAATTCATAAAAGATAATATACAACTGCAGGCTTATAAAACATGGTTTGAACCTATAAAACCAATTAAGCT